>NZ_JBFUIQ010000170.1:0-6491 GCF_056401795.1 Peribacillus sp. P4_D6 | reverse complement strand
ATATCCGCTTTTCCTTCACCAAAGGCATTCAGCAATCGCTCATGTGAACCCTTCTTACTCGTCGTGTCAACATCCATTCGTATGACCCTTGCTTCAGGCAGGATTTTTGCAAGCTCTTCTTCAACCTTTTGAGTTCCTGTACCAAAGAACCTTATATGTTCACTTTCACATTCAGGGCAAACGGAAGGCATTCCCTCTTCAAACCCACAATAATGGCATTTCATTATATCATTAAAGCGATGATATGTAAGTGAAATGTCACAATTAGGGCAGTTGATGACCAATCCGCAGCTTCGACACATCACAAAGGAAGAATGCCCCCTTTTATTTAGCATCAGGACAGTTTGCTCCCCCTTCTCAAGCCGGTCTTTCAGCTTGGTAAAGAGCAGCTCCGAAAACATGGAACGATTTCCCGTTCTTAGTTCTTCCCTCATATCTACAATATCCACTGCTGGCAAAGCATTTTTATTCATCCTCTGGCTAAGGGTCAATAATTTATAGACATTTTTCTTGGCTCGAGCAAAAGATTCAAGTGTAGGTGTGGCGCTGCCAAGAATAACCGGACAACCATATGATTTTGCTCTTTCAATGGCAACATCCCTAGCATGGTACCTTGGTGTTTCTTCTTGCTTATAACTGGATTCATGCTCTTCGTCAATGATGACCAGCCCCAGGCTTTCAAAAGGAGCAAACACGGCAGAACGCGCCCCGACCACCACTTTTACTTCTTTGCGGTGAATTTTCCGCCATTCATCATATTTTTCACCTACGGATAAACCGCTATGCATGACAGCTACCTGCTCCCCAAATCGTTCCTTAAACCTCTTCACCGTCTGTGGCGTCAAGGAGATTTCAGGTACAAGCATGATGGCTTCCTTCCCTTTTTCAATGACAGAGGCAATTGCCTGTAAATACACTTCCGTCTTCCCGCTGCCGGTTACACCATATAAAAGGAAGACATCATGTTCATCATGATGTATTTTCTCTTGGATCGGCTTCAATGCAGCGGCTTGTTCAGCTGTCAGTGTAAAGGGAATGGATTTTTTGAACACACGGTTTTCATAAGGATCACGGTATACTTCTTGATCCATTTCAGCCAAGGCCCCTTTTGAAACTAGGGATTTGACGGTACCGCTTGATGTGTTCATCAATTCAAGCAATTCCTTTAATGGGATGGGTTCTTGATGTTCAATAAAGTATTGAAGGAGTTCCTGTTGTTTTTTTGCATTGCTGGATATGGCTGATGCCATTTCTTTCAGTTCCATAGGGGAAAGCAAAGATTTAATGACTCGGACCGTCTTCTTGTTAAGTCGGTTTTTCACATTGTATTCGAGCTCAAGATTGCCATTTTGCATTTCCTTTTGGACCAGGGAGGCATTCTCTCCTTCAATCACGTCTTTCCAAGATAGTGAATCATTTTTTCCGAAAAGGTTTTGAATGGAGGGAGGGATCTGGTCCTTTTTATCTTCAACGACTTTAATGACTTTTTCATACTTTGCTTTCATCGCTGCCGGAAGCATGGCCTGTAGCGCTGAAATTTTAAAACACATCGCCTCCTTGGTCAACCAGTCACCGAGCTGAAGCAATTCATCATTGATGATGGGCTCCAAATCCATTGGTTCCTTTATAAAGCGTAATTTCGCAAAGTCGCTTTTAGCTTTTAAGCCTGTGACGAACCCCTGCACCATTCTTGGACCGAATGGGACGATGACTCTCATTCCGGGCTTGATGACTTGGTTCCACTTTTCAGGGATGCGATAGTCGAATTCTCGATCCGTTTGTTTAGCAGGTACATCCACGATGACGGATGCTATATCCATAAGACATCATTCCTTTTGCTTGCGAGATACTTCTGCCAGGATGCTTTTAGCTATATCCGCTTTACTCATTTTTGGAAGTTCGGTCGCACTTCCATCTTTATCGTAAATGGTCACGATGTTCGTATCCGTTCCAAATCCTGCCCCTGCAACGGTAACATTATTGGCAACGATCATATCTGCATTCTTTTTGACCAATTTTCCTCTTGCGTATTCTTCAACGTTGTTCGTTTCAGCCGCAAAGCCCACCAAAATCTGATGCGTTTTATTTTCACCGAGTTCCTTTAGAATATCCTTTGTCCGTTCAAATTCAATCACATTTTCCCCTGGCTGCTTTTTCATCTTTCGAGTATGATAGACCTTCGGTTTATAATCCGCCACTGCTGCCGTCATGATTACGACATCACTGGCAGCGAACTGATCGAATACCGCATCATACATATCTGCTGCTGATTCCACTGGTATTACTCTGGCCTTGGGAGGTGGCGTCAAGTTCACTGGGCCGGTAATCAATGTCACCTCAGCGCCCATTTCAATTGCCGCTTCGGCTAGGGCATAGCCCATTTTGCCGCTGGAATGGTTCGTCACAAAACGCACCGGATCAATCGCTTCACGTGTCGGTCCTGCCGTGATTAAATATTTCTTTCCTTTAAGAGGTTGTTGCTGTAATTTGCGTTCATTGAAATATCGATTAAGATGTTCTACGATTGTTTCAGGTTCCTCCAATCGCCCTTTCCCTACATATCCGCAGGCCAAATACCCTTCACCCGGTTCAATGAATTGATATCCAAACGACCGAAGTGTCTCCATATTTTTCTGAACCGCTGGATGTGCGTACATGTGCACGTTCATTGCCGGCGCAACCCAAACAGGTGCTTCCGTTGCCAATAGGGTGGTCGTGATCATATCATCCGCGATTCCATTGGCTACTTTGCCAATGACATTGGCTGTAGCTGGAGCCAACAGGATGATATCAGCCCAATCAGCCAAGTCGATGTGGGCAATGACTGAAGAATCCTTCTCATCAAAAGTATCTGTGTACACATCATTTCTCGAAAGTGCTTGAAAGGTGAGCGGCGTCACGAACTTACGTGCCGATTCACTCATGATCACTTTAACATGCGCACCTTCCTGAGTTAATTTACTTGTCAGGGCAGCAGCCTTATATACAGCAATCCCGCCGGTGACACAAAGAAGTACTTTTTTATCGATAAGCATGCAAATTTCCCCTAACTATACATTCTATTCTTTCTAATTATGACGGAAAACCGAAGAAATTTCATTTGAAATGCGCAATAACCTATGGATTCCCCCAAACGTTACTTTAAAAAAAATCAAAACAAACAGGCCTGACACCTTGGCCGCAGGAAGGAAGCACTTTCCAAATGTAACGCTCCTGTTTGCTTTAGGGTGTCAGGCCCGATAGGTCAAGCTCTGTGTTCTCTTAGTTTTCCTCGTAAGAATTATCGTAAGTCAATTTACCGGAATGAATTTCTTCAAGGGCACGACCTACCGATTTATGGGAAACCGGTTTTATAAGGCAATTATCTTTAATTTGCATTTCCCTGGCGCGTTTAGCTGCCACCGATACAAGTGAGTATTTAGAATCGATTTTAAGTAATAGAGAATCAATTGATGGATATAACATGATTTATTCCGCCTCCAACATTTTTTTATATAAAACTGCAACTCTTTCCCGACGGCAATGCTCGGCAATTACAATTGCATTAATTCTAGCACATGCTGCATCCACATGATCATTTTCAACAACATAATCGTACAGATCCATAAGTTCTATTTCTTCCTTGGCCACTTTCATCCGGCCTTTTATCGCTTCCTCCGTCTCGGTCCCGCGAGTAACGATGCGGCTTTCGAGTTCAGTCAAACTCGGAGGAGCAAGGAAAATGAAAAGTCCTTCAGGGAACTTCTCCCGGACCTGTTTAGCTCCTTGAACTTCTATTTCCAGAAATACATCTTTTCCGGAATCGATTGTTTCACGGACATAATCCACGGGTGTTCCATAATAATTACCGACGAACTCAGCATATTCCAGCAATTTGCCTTCTTCGATCAGTGCTTCGAATTCCTCGCGTTTTTTGAAGAAATAGTCCACTCCGTCCACTTCACCATGGCGAGGCAGCCTTGTCGTCATCGAAATTGAATATTCGAATGCCGTTCCTGGCTGAGAAAAAATCGCCTTCCTAACAGTTCCTTTACCAACACCGGATGGTCCGGACAAAACGATTAATAAACCTTTTTCTCTCATATTGTTTCAGTTACCCCTCTTCTACGCTGTCATCTCTATCTTGTAGCCGTGCAGCAACCGTTTCCGGTTGAACGGCAGATAAGATAACATGGTCGCTGTCTGTAATTATAACGGCCCTGGTTCTTCTGCCATATGTAGCATCTATTAAGGATCCGCGATCTCGGGCGTCTTGGATGATCCTTTTTATCGGAGCCGATTCAGGGCTCACGATGGATACGATCCGGTTCGCGGAAACGATATTCCCAAAACCAATATTAATGAGCTTAATTGACATTTTTGTCCCCCATTCATATCTATTGTCACCTTGTTAGGTTCATCATAAACCGACTACTCGATATTTTGAACCTGTTCCTTTAATTTTTCAAGCAAACTTTTCATTTCCACCACATCTTTCGTAATGGCCGAATCATTTGCCTTTGATCCAATCGTATTGACTTCCCTATTCATTTCCTGGACAAGGAAGTCAAGTTTCCTTCCAATTGGTTCACTATGGGTAAGGGTCCTTGAGAATTGCTGTAAATGACTATCGAGTCTGGTCAGTTCTTCATTTATATCACATTTATCAGCAAAAATGGCCGCTTCTGTCACAATACGGCTATCTTCAATCAAACCATCAGTCAACTCGGCCAGTTTGATTTCCAATCGGGCTTTATATTTTTCGACGACTGAAGGTGCATGCATTTTGACTCCTGCTACAATCTCACCAAACTTTTCAAGCTGGCGTTTCATGTCCGAGGCAAGTTCCTGACCTTCGAGATCCCGCATTTTTTTCAGATTTTCCAATGCCCCCGTGACGGCCTTCATTAAAAGGGATTCCAAATCGGCAGGAACCGCAGGTACTTCTTCCGTCATGAAAATCGATTCAAGTTGCAGCATATCCTGTAATGTAATTGAACTTTCCAGATTGTATTTTCCCTTGACTTCATCCATCAATCCCACATATTGATCAGCAAGATCCCAATCGATCTTCACCTTTTTGGAAACAAGGCTCTCACCTTCCACTGTAATGAAGATTTCCACCCGTCCCCTTCTTATGTATTGATTCGCCTTCTTTTTCACCTTTTCTTCCAAAACCAAAAGCTGGCGCGGCATTCGAATCGTATATTCACAAAAACGATGGTTAACGGTCTTGATTTCAGCAAAAACCCTGACCTGTTCGTTTTCCGCTTCTTCTCTTCCATAGCCCGTCATACTGGTAACCATGGTTCCACATCCTATCAAAACATAATGTAGTAATTTGGCCTTTTGACATTCATTATATATTAGCTAAAGTACGGAAACATTAGCTTACAAATAAAATACCATAAAAATAAAAAGGCAATAGAGCAAGACTCTACCACCTTAAAGATTATACCATATATCACTGTGCTTTTCTTGCTAAAAAGGTTCCAGCCAGTAAAAAAGTTGGTATGGATGCCATTCCTATTACTAATAGCCAATCCCTTCCCGAAATCGGTACCGTATGAAAGATGGTTTGTAAAGGCTGTACATACATGACGGCTACCATCAATAATAGGGAGGATAGTACCGCCCCCACTAGATAAAGGTTACCGAATGGATTTCTCGAGAAGATCGAACGTTCACTTCGGCAATCGAATACATGTATAAGCTGAGCCAAGACCAAGGTAGCGAAAGCAATCGTTTGTGCATAAGCAAGATTATCCGGATTTGCACGATATACAACATAAAATGCAATCAATGTGGAAACCCCTATCAGAAAACCGCGTGAGATGATCTTCCAGCCAAGCCCCCTTCCAAAAACACCTTCATTGGCATTTCTTGGATTTCTTTTCATTACATCTTCTTCTGCAGCATCCAGGCCCAATGCCATCGCGGGCAGTCCGTCGGTTACAAGGTTCACGAATAAGATCTGGATTGGTATCAATGGTAATGGCAAGGCACATAGCATCGCAAAAAACATGACCAAAATCTCCCCAACATTGGAGGCAAGCAGGTAACGGATGAACTTCCTGATGTTTTCGTAAATATTCCTGCCTTCTTTAATGGCCGATTTTATTGTGGCAAAGTTATCGTCAACCAATATTAAGGAAGAAGCTTCTTTAGCAACATCAGTCCCCGTGATGCCCATGGATATACCAATATCCGCTGATTTTATCGCAGGGGCATCATTGACACCATCCCCTGTCATTGCAACGACATGTCCTTTATTTTGCAAGGCTTTTACGATTTTTAACTTATGTTCCGGGGAAACTCGGGCAAATACCGAAACAGTTTCAACAACTTCCTCAAGTTCCCCGACTTCCATGTCCGCCAATTGCCGTCCTTCAAGTACACGGTCTTTTCCTTTTAAAATTCCAAGCTCTTTAGCAATTGCCTTTGCAGTTATCACATGGTCGCCTGTAATCATGACAGTTTTGATCCCGGCGTCCCTGCATTCCTTAACTGCC
>NZ_JBFUIQ010000169.1:0-6501 GCF_056401795.1 Peribacillus sp. P4_D6 | reverse complement strand
GCGAAGGCTTTTTCTATCACGCGCCCTCGTTCATCAACAAAACAAGCGTAATGAACATGCTTGGCAATATCCATACCAACAACGAGTGTATTTTCAGTAACTTGATTAATTTTTTCATTCCATTTAAACTGCATAGAGAAGTCCTCCTTGTTTGATGCTGAGTCAATGGTCGTTGACACTCATGCATCATACAAGAGGGCTCTTTTTCTTTCAAGACTTCGAACATCCTTCTAACAGGAATGCTGCCCCTATAGTTGCATAAGAAAAGGAGTTGCTGATCAGCAACTGGTAATGAATTAAAGCACCCGTTAGTTTTTCAGTGGCCTCACTAATTTGATGGTCTCTTTCAACGTTCCGAACTATTTTGTTTTTGTTTCAATGCGAGAGCTTTTTCTCGGCGTTCTTTTAATTCCATAGTGCGAGTTTCGTTTACGTTAATTTTTTCTGAACGTAAACGTTCAATCGCTTCATCAATGATTTCAATTTCATTGTCGTAGTCTTTGAKTTTTCGATATGTCATTGCATACGACCTGTATAATGCTGGAGCATTGTAGCCGTTATATCGGGCTATATCAAATAACTCAATAGCTCGTTCAAGGTTACCAGTTTTTCGTTCCTTATCGCCTTTTTCCCAATACGGCATCCCTTCGTCAAAGCCTTTATCCCAGTCGTATAGGTTCTTTATATCTTTTAGTGGAACTCGATTGTGAATTGGATTAATCGGTATCTCTTCCGTTGAAACTGTTTCAACTTCGCCAAACTTTTCTTTTAACAACTTCCAAACATCAATTAAATGATAAGTTGGTATGTTTCGCCCTAGCTTCTCTAATGCTTGCCCTTGGCCTATTTCATAATTCGTTACGTAATCGTCACCAATATATATCCAAGCAGTAACTGATTTTGCATATTTACTTTTAAGTATTTTGTTGCCGTTTGCTGACAATAATGCTATTGTTTCACTTTGATACTTGTCTAATTTCCCGCCATAAATGATACTAATTTCATCTTGTACATTTCGAGTGATAAAGACTACTGCTTTTAAATTTTCGTACTTAACTTCATCAAATGATCGAGATTTTATTCCAAAGTAATGTTCGTCTATCTCACTTGCATAAAGATATGAAGCTGTTTCAAATTGCAGCTCAGGCGTGTTAGGACTGCGGTCATATCCGTTACCTCTTTTAGTGAAGAGTGGGATTATGCGGTTCGTTAGTCTATCGTTTGTTTCATTTAATATTCGCGTTATTTCTTTATCCTCTAACTCTATTGCTTGTTCTTCGGTTAACCCAGTTCCAACAAAGCGAGAGTCAGTATCATAAATTTCACGAATTTTTTCAGCTTCATATGCTCGTTCATGGAACACTTTATAACGGTCGCCACGTCCTTTTCCGACATAGAATATTTCGCCAGTATTTTTGATAAACCATTCATACACATAAAAATCTGTTGCTGTACTACCAGTAGAAACGCCCACAGGCGATGAAGAAATAGAAAGCCCATAGTTTTCGTTTTCATCAGATGAAATATTGAAAGATACGCCCATACCTATTCTAACATCGTTAGTATTTTCAGGTGGTTTATTCTTTTTTTCTCGTTTTAGTAATTCTCTCATATCTTCTAGATCTTTCTGATTATCATTCTGTTTTTCTTGCTTTTTACTTCCAAAAAATTTGCTTAACAACCCCATTTTATCAGCCCCTTTTTGACTTAATAGATAAGAAATCTTCACTTACATTTTACCAAAGGAATGCGAAAACATAGCTCATAACACAAGAATGATTATTTCCAAAACTTCGATTTATATATTTTTTGACCATTTCCTTAATTAGGTTTTCAATTGTACTTATTTGCTTTTAATTAATATATTCAAAAAACAAGTTGTACGAATCCTTAATTGTCATATAAATTCCCCCTTCTTTATTTCAAATAGGCTCTGTTAAATTAAATGTTGATTTTTATATAGTAATTAGGGGAATCTTCATTTATTGAGGTTTCCCGTCTTCTTCAATTAAAGCACCCGTTAGTTCAACAAGAAAAGGATTCAAATAGGTTGTTAGTTTAACCTGTTACCACGGTTACTTTTGGTTCTTCACAAGAAATAACATCAATCGTGTGATTTAAGCAGGGAAACTGATAATGTATGTAATTTTCAGAGGGATATACATCTTCTCGTTCATTCGTGGTGTAGCTTTAAAATAAAGTTTGATTAAATTAACCCTATAAACCTTGATAAAAGAGCAAGAGAAAAAGCGTGTTTTGAAAAAAAGATTGATCAAAACACGCTTTTTCTATATTCAATTGAATCACCCTTTTATAAAAAAGTTTGATTATATTACTATGGTCTTTCCTCCATTAAAGCGCCCGATAGTTGAAGATTGTTATTGAACTAAAGTCATCCGTTTGCAACTTGTTATAAATCGTCCAACGAGGAAACAGTTCTTTCGTTCATTTATTTTGCCTCAAAGTTCTAGGGGCTTACTCACCTACCATACCGTCCTTATCATTATCTTGCATATATGGGTATAACCAATGATCACTCGTTATTGGCATACTAAAACCTGCTGCTTTTGCTTCTTTAATCGTCACCTGTCCATTACCGTTAGTATCAACACTAGAAATATCACCGTTTGTGTTTGAACTAGTTGAATCAGAAGGCTCACTGCCTGTTAAACCGAGTGATGAGTTTACTTCATCAGGGTTCACATTGTCAAATGTATCAACGATTTCTCTACCCATTAAAGTATAGGTATACTGATAACTTGAAGGAATCTGCGTTTCCGTATTCGGATATGTGATAATTGCTTCAAAATTAGTAGCTCCACCTGCGTTACGGATCACGTCTTCCATATAAGCTTGATCACCATGTCGGTTAAGCGTACTATCTTGTGGGGCAATATTATAAGCATTCGATACCCCTCCGAGAGAATCAGCAATGATATGTCCTTCATCTAAAACGTCACTTTCGACACCAGGAACCTTTGCCTCATCAGAATAGTATCTGCCAGACGATAATACAGGTTCATTACTGTCATCTTGTATAATGATTTCGTCAGCAATGACACGTACTAGTTGCCCGTATTCATTAGTAAATGCCCAATATTCACGGTCCCCATAACCAATGTCAACGACGACGTTAGGTTCACGATATCCAGACAAATCACCACCATCAACTTCAGTAAGTTTGTATCCTGAGAAGAGTTCATTTTTTGGTTGGGTTGGTGTTTCCTCTACTACTGGTTCATCAACAACCGTAGTGATAGTTTCTTCTTTTTCGCTATTTTTATTTGTTTCCACTGTGGTTACTTCTTGTGGATCTGTTTCTCCATCTGTAACGGATGCATCTTCTACGTTGGTACAACCAACCATAAAGATGGTCGTTAAAAGTAAGATAAAATAGTTCATTTTCTTTTTCATTTTAGGACTCTCCTATAGTAGTTTCATACTGTTCATTCTAAAAATCTCGGAATTTAACATAGATTAACATTGTTAACCTATTGATAATAGTATATTCCAAGATTAACTTTATTACAGTAGATAATTTGTTCGAAGTGTGCAGTATTAAATTTCAATAAAGGCTTGTACAGTTTCAAATTGCAACTCGAATAATGCAGCTGGGATTTAGGGGGAAAAGAAAAACCCTATATTTAATACTGTAGCTTTATAAAAAAGTTTGATCATTTTCCCACCTGTTTTATACAACAATCGCGCCCGATTGCAGAGGATTAAAAAGAATAGAGTTCTAATATTTTTTCTAAGGGTAATTTATTCGGATTACACATGTCAACAAAATAGGGTAACTGCCATTTTTGAGTTTTCATCGATTGATTACTACTCGGACTATCCCAGCTAGGATAAACTCTTAGTGCCATTTTGCCCTTTGTTGAAGTAGACCTAAGAATGTTCTGTTTTAAAAGAATTTCTTTTGGGAAAATAAATTGACCAAACTCATTTTCATTTTTAAAGGTAGTTATAACTAATAAATCAGGGGCTTCCTCATATAAGTAGGGTTGATTTTTATTATTTTCGTCTTTTTCCCAAAATGCAACAAACTGCCCTACTTTGGTAGGGGTTATATTCGCAACTCTGAATCGAACTGTTTTAGAAGATAATTGAAATGTACCAGCACCATACTTAGAATTTTGCTTCTCTTCTTGAACTGACTTTACAGTTAAGTGATTCGACTCATAAATCATTTTATTTACATAAGTTAATGCTGTAAAAAAATTATTCATTTCTTCACTCCTAAATTTCAAACAAAATGGCCCTATGCATTAAGAAAGAGCGCAATTCTTATTCCAGAAATGCGCCCGATTGTTGAACAAAAATATAATTTGCTTACGACCTAATTCATTTTCTATAATTACTAGGCCTTGCACTAATACAATTTTAATAATTCATTTCTAATTATCTATTCCCCTTGCCTTTTCCAATAGCATCATGTATTTCCTCAACAGGAGTATCTGCAAAATAATCACTAATTATCTTATTTAGTTCATGAACCCTCGTACTATTTAGGACTAGCCCTAAATGGTTAGGAACTGGAGTATTAACATTTGTAGGTATATTTTTAATAGTTAAACCGCCTTGTGCTGCATGTTGATATGTAGCATACACTACACCTAGCAGTTCCACAGTATGAAATGGTTCAAATGTTTCCTTATGTATTAGTTTTTTAACAGAAAGTACAGGTGAACCACTTGACCCAGGGTAAATAGCACAATCAATTAGAAATTCTTTCTTTCCTTTATAATTAATACCAGGAGCTGTAGCTAATGTGCCTTTTCTAAAAATGGGATAATTATTTAGTTCATCCCAAAGACCATTTGGATAACCAACAACTATTATATCTTCAGTTGGAAGAAAACTATTTAGCTTGTCATCATGTGGTATCTGTTTAAGACTGATACCATAATAATAAGGTTTTATATTGTCCTTTTCTGTCATTTTATATAAACTAGCTATTGGCATTGCACACAAATCTACATCTTCATCAGGATGCATAAAAAATTCATCAGTAGAAACTACAAATTCACATTGTGAATTTGTTTTCTTGCCATTAATTATATTAGCTGCATGGAATCTTACAGTAATATCGACAGCTCCATCAATTACATGTTTATTTGTTACAATTGATGGGACGTTTAGATATTGTCCATCTCTAAACTGTTCAGCATATCTAACGATGAATCCAGTTCCCGTACTAACACCGTTTTTAAGTCTCGAAGTAATTCTAACTGTTGAGTAATTTAATTCATTAATATTTTTCATCTCTTCAGCTCCTTTAATTTCTAAAACTACGAAAGTAATCAACTATTAATAGTTTAACTTACCAAGTAATAGTTACATAAACTTTATTCAATTTCCTTAGAAGAACTCCTCCACAATCTGGCCCTTTAACGGAACAACTCTATTTTCACTTAACAGTTCCTGAACCCAACTTTTCAGCGTCAAATATTCTTTCCCATATTAATCATAAAAACACCCCTTTGGCTAATCATAACCAAAGGGGAAACGGTATAACTTTATTGCAAACGGTACATCTTTTTTGTGAACGGTATAACTTTATTTGTAATCTACACGTGGCTATTTTTATAAAATCCAAATACCTTGACTTGGTATATATCCGAAATAGCTCTCCCTTTGATATTTCAGAGTTATCTATAGAATATGAAAAACATTCATCAATAACAGAATATGAAATATATGATTCAAATTCTAATTGCACCATAGGTAAATCGATGTTGAACGTGCTTCTATTAATAAGCAATCGTAATGAATTTTCTTTGGTTTCTATTATTTTTTTCAAATATATCCTTTCTCTTGTATCAATTCATTAAAATCCACTTCATTATCACTCATTTCTTAATTTGACTATTTAAATTATACTTCATTTCCCAGTCGTCTTATTGAACTATCCTGCCCCGTTAGTTCCACAAGAAAAAGCTGCCTTAAAGACAGCTCCGATCTTCAGCTAAAGCACAGAAGCCTTTATTTTTCAAATCTCACTAACGTTTTTTCTGGTATTTCAATCTGGTCAATATCAAAGTTATTGATTTGGAGAGTTATCTCACCCTCTCGCTTATCAGTTTCATCTCCAATCCAACAGCTATACAGTTCAAAATAATCCCCTTTTTCAAGATAGCTGTCCATTCTTTTACAAAGTTCTAACAGTTTTACTTTTGATTCAGCACAGGTTTCTTGATTCATATATTCCGAAATCTCAATTCCCCAATGACTTGATACCTCGTAAACATAAGGGTTAGTAAACTGATATTTTTTAAAATTTTGCAGTTCACTATCTCCTGCAAAACATCTTCCAATGTAAAAAGAATCATCTGAATATTCATCATCGTTAATAGGTAATTCTATATTACAGCCAATGTAGGAAGCTAAACTCATTCTTACCGACTCCTTTGATAATCCTTTTTAAACTATTCTGCCCGGTCAGTTGCATAAAGAAAGAGCTGCCTTAAAGACAGCTCCGATCTTCAGCTAAAGCAC
>NZ_JBFUIQ010000168.1:0-6618 GCF_056401795.1 Peribacillus sp. P4_D6 | reverse complement strand
TATTGAATCAAGTGGACATGATTCATTTGACCATCGAGGATTTGTGTATAATTCGTTCTTTACAGGAACAAGTGAAGGGACTTTTGACACAAATTGTAGGGAACTTTTATAAAAATCTAGAAAATGAACCCTCTTTAATGAAAATCATTAAGGACAATGGTTCTGTTGATAGGTTGAAAAAGACACTGCATCGTCATATGTTCGAAATGTTTAGCGGAACCATTGATGATGCGTATATTAAACAGCGTTATATTATCGCACAAGTACATGTGCGAATTGGACTTCAGCCAAAATGGTATATGAGTGCATTTCAGGATTTATTGCAATCATTGATCATTCATGTGATTTCCAACATAAAAAATATTGAGCAATATCAAGATAACATTCTGGCTGTCACTAAAATTTTTAATTTAGAGCAGCAAATAGTTTTAGAGGCATATGAACTTKAAAATGAGAAGATTCGCCAAAAAGACTTAGCAGAAAAAGAGACGATGAAACTACAGGTCAATCATAATGCAGAGGAATTGGCAGCAATCAGTMAAGAGACCAGTTCAGCAACTCAATTAATGGCAAATAAGGTAGGGGAAATTCATGATTTCACCCAAAAGGGGTCCGAGATTGCCATACATGCAGAGGGAAAGTCAAATGAGGGAGTCGAACTGTTACAGAGATTAGAGAAAAGATTGGTGAAAACGCAGGAGCAAATGACGATCATTTCAAATGATATGGAGCAGCTTTCCAATACTTCAAAGGAAATTGAACGAATTGTCACGATCATCACTTCCATTGCCGAGCAAACGAATTTGTTGGCGTTGAACGCAGCGATCGAAGCGGCAAGAGCCGGTGAAAATGGTAAAGGATTTGCGGTTGTGGCTGGTGAGGTAAGGAAGCTATCGGAAAATACCAAGGACTCGGTATCTGAAGTAGTGAAATTGGTTAATGGAATCGCTCATTTTACCAACGTCATGAACACGTCAATTTCCATGGTTAGCGGGGAAATTACTAAAGGCACGAAACAAGGAAAAGAAACGGGCATATTTTTTACTGATATAGCAAAGGCCATGCTTTCTGTGAAAGAGCAGAATATTAAGATCACCAAGGAAATGACAGAGCTGAATGATATATTCGATGAAATTAATGAAGCGTTCAATCAAGTGGCCGTTTCCTCGGATCAATTGACTCAATTGACAATGAACTTGTAATGAAGTTGAACGGTTTTACAGAACAGTTTTTGGGGCTCATTTGTATTTTAATAAACAACACGATAGAATATTTCTAAAAACCCCCAAAGCGGTCTATAAAATATGAACAAACTATAAATTGGGATTTAAATCACCTCCCAATGGATGCCGTTAACGGGCTGCTCAATAAATCACTTGATAAAATATAAGTTTAATGTTATATTAATAAAGCGATGAGCTAATTTGTGTAAGTCGAAGAACAAGCTTTTAGCTAAACGTCGGGATGTGGCCTGACGGTTCTGCGCCACAAACGCATCAAAGACGCCTGCTGCGTGCAGGCGTCTTTTTCATTTTATCGTTTCTTTTTTTGCAGCTTGTACGTCATCTTTGAATTCCTCTTGTATTTCTTCTGTTATTCCCTTGGTTGCATCTTTAAATTCCTTAAGTGAGGTGCCGACTGCCCGTCCGATTTGAGGCAGCTTGTTCGGTCCAAAAACAATTAAAGCTAAAAGAAGGATTAAAATTAAACCGGGAAAACCAATGTTTGATAGCATAATCAGTCACTCCAATCAAATTTATTAGTTTATATTATAGACTCCTTCCATGTATTTGCAAATGGTATTTAGAATATATTATAGTGTTGAACATCCGATGATCTTTGGAAGACAAACGCTTTCAATTCCGTCTCCATTTTATCTTGCACATTCTATCTTAAAATATTTACTTACCCAAGTATGATATTCCCTGAAAAGATATCAATGAAAGTGGGGGACGGATAGTGTAATCAGAGTGCCATTTGACGTTTTGGGCATGAAACTAATTTGGCTGCACCAGCTTAATGTCCGGCATGAAATTTTTTTGTTGCATGGGAATGATTAAACTTGCAAGTTTGAAGATATTTCGGTATTATAACTATACAAGCTGCGTTGTTCGTAATGATAATTAAGTTTTAACCTTTAAGCTGTAATAGGGAGTTTTATATTGAAACAGGAATGTTATGCCTCGTCACTGACTTGGACAACAGGATTGCTTCTGCAAACACCCACTTTGAGGAGTGGTGGTTTAAAACTTTCTTACTTGAATACGGCAATAGCGGCTTACTACATTAATAATTAGAAACCAGTCCGATAAGGGACTGGTTTTTTGTTGTTTTATGGTATGGAACGTTGAAGATCCGTATAAAAAAAGATGATATCCAGAAATTGCGAATACCATGTTAGTAACCGGGTTATGTGAAGGCTTCAAGAATTATGAATAATATGTGAAAGTTTTTATTGAAATATCAGATAATTAGCATTTATAATAACAATTAGATAACTCGGTTCACTATTTGTATAAAAATATGTGAGTCGAATATTTTTTGAATGATTACGTAAGCGCTATCATTTGGATGGAATTATTGCAGTCACCTAGAGAGGAGAAAGATTTTATGGCTAAAATTAATACGACCGAGGTAATTGGCAACAGTAAATTTAACCGCTTTCATTTAGGGTTGCTGGCATGGTGTTTTATCATTATCCTTTTTGACGGCTATGACCTTGTCGTTTACGGAACAGTCGTCCCGTTATTGACAGAGGAATGGAACCTTACTTCCGTGGAAGCTGGGGCCATGGGCAGCTACGGTCTATTTGGAATGTTGTTCGGGGCCATCTTCTTTGGTACATTAGCAGATCGGATTGGCAGGAAAAACGTAATCGCGATTACACTTATTTTATTTAGTTTATTTACGCTTTTATGTGGATTTGCGGATACGCCTACGATGTTTTCGACTTTCCGATTCCTGGCAGGGTTAGGGCTTGGGGGCATCATGCCGAACGTCATTGCCTTATTGACGGATTATGCACCGAAAACGATGCGGAGCATGGTCGTTTCAATCGTTTTGTGCGGTTACTCATTCGGAGGGATGCTTGCGCCGATACTGGGCATCCTGGTTATGCCGACACTGGGTTGGGAATCAATATTCTGGTTTGCCGGAATACCATTGTTGTTTTTACCCTTCATGATGAAACGATTACCAGAGGCTTCGACCCATCTGATCAGAGTCAACAAAAAGGAAGAACTGATCAGAATATTATCCAAGGTAAGTCCGGAAAGTGAATTCGACATCAAGGACGAACTTGTGGAAGTGAATAAAACAGAAGCCAATATGCCGATTGTTGGATTGTTTAAGGATTCCCGTACTCTTAGCACATTGATGTTCTGGATCGCCTTTTTCATGTGCTTATTGATGGTATATGGATTGAATACATGGCTTCCAAAGCTAATGATCGAGGCAGGGTATGCGTTGAATTCAAGCTTGGGTTTCTTGATCGTCCTTCAAGGCGGCGCTATCGTAGGCACGCTTATCATCGCTAAACTTTGTGATCGTTATGGTTCCAAGAAAATGCTTGTGCCGATGTATGCGCTTGGTGCTGTAAGTTTGACGCTATTGGGAATGGGAGGAAGCTCATTTGTGATTTACACATTGGTAGCGATTGCAGGAGCCTGTACCATTGGTGCCCAAAACCTTGTACAAGCCTATGTTTCCCAGTACTATCCGCCGAATATTAGATCGACTGCACTAGGGGTGGCATCTGGTATCGGAAGGATTGGCGGTATGCTCGGGCCCATACTCGGCGGATTTTTATTATCCATCTCGCTGCCCATCCAATTGAATTTCATCGCCTTCGCCATTCCGGGTCTCATTGCTGCAGTTGCCTTATCATTCGTTCCAGTGAAAATGGCTTATTATAAACATGATCACTCGGAACCAACTGAAGAAATGGGCGTAGAAGCCAATAAAATGAACGTCTTGTGAACTACAGGCATGAAATGCAGTGCTTGGATACCCATGCTGTCATTTCATGCCTATTTGTTTTTTTAGTCTTTTTTGCCATAAATGAAATGGAAAATTGACAAGAAATAGCGTAAAGGTTTTCCAGAAATTGATTGGCGTGACCTACTTTTGAGAAAAGTTGCTYAAATGTTCATAATTTCGCAATATGAGTCACTCTTACTTTAAAGAATAAATGTTAGAATGATGGTACGGATAATTAATTCTCCCTTGAAGTGGAGCGAACTAGAAATTAATCTCATCTTTTGTGAGGAGTCAATACTTTGAAAATTTTAAAACATGTAATTTTTTGGTTATGCATTATAGGGACATTATTCTCTATGATTTATTTCTTTGTAGCAGACATTCCGTTATATGTTAAATTGTTAGGCGGAGCCATCATCCTTTATCTTGGTTATGATCTAATAACAGAATCAAGGAAAAGAAAGCGTAAAGATGCCTTGGAAGCTTAAAACTATATTAGGTAAAAGCCCTCTTTTGCTTAGAGGGCTCAGACTGTAGTCAAACTCGATGAAAATCGATTTGGCTACAGTTTTTTTATGGCTTGTACAATTTGAACGTTGATTGGAACATACAAACTGAGCCCTCTTTTGATAAGAGGGCTTCTTTAAGCGCATCAAGAATTGGGCAATCCTTAGTTTAATAATTTGACCATGGTATTCGGAGGGGGAAAATTGCATGTATCGAGGATCAGTAAACTTGTCAATAAGGGGAAAGTGATTTCTGGCCACAAGTGGTTTTATAATTGCTTGAATTATAGACAAGATAGTTAACATAAAGGTTTCGATATAGAAATGGTTTTTCTCAGTGTCACCATTCACCTTTCAATCTAACAAGGTTCAAATGAATTTTAAAAGATGTACGTATAAATTATGCAATATATTCATCTAAAGTTTCAAAATAATAACAAAAGAAAGCGTTGACATCTTTAAAAAGACAAATTATTATTTATTTGTACGGATAAATATTAAGAATATTTACACTTTTGTAAAATTAGTCCGTATTAATTATCGATTTATTTATCATTAAGATTTATCGGGCGGAGCAAAAAATATTAAATATATCCAATAGGGGGGGATCTCAGCCGTCAGAAAAAATTTCAGATATCGTTATCGAAATAGATAATTGCAACTAGATTCAAAGAGTAGACGTAAACAAAAAGGAGACTAAAATATGAATACAATGCAAACTTATAAGAACCCAATTGTTGAACAAAGAGCAGATCCTTGGGTATATAAGCATTCGGATAACTATTATTATTTTGTTGCATCCGTACCAGAATATGACCGACTTGAAATCAGGCGATCTAAAACTATTCAAGGAATAGGTAAAGCGGAGGCTATTACTGTCTGGAGAAAAAATGAGACTGGACCGCAAAGCTCACTGATTTGGGCTCCAGAACTTCATTTTATAAAGGGAAAATGGTACATCTACTTCGCTGCGGCGAGAACCGACCAACCAGTAAACGGAACGTTCGACCACCGAATGTTTGTACTTGAGAATGAAAGTCCCGATCCATTAAAGGGAGAATGGATTCATAAGGGACAAGTTAAGACAGAATGGGAATCTTTTTCATTAGATGCTACCGCTTTTGAACATAAAGGTATTTTATATTATGTATGGGCTCAAAGGGATTTTAACATTAAAGGGAATTCCAATATATATATTGCGGAAATGGAAAATCCTTGGACAATTAAGGGGCCGCAGGTAATGCTTTCAAAGCCTGAATTACCTTGGGAGACTATTGGTTTCCATGTAAATGAGGGTCCAGCAATGCTTAAAAGAAATGGAAAGGTTTTCATTACTTATTCATGCAGTGCAACAGATCATAATTATTGCATGGGTTTACTTACGGCTGAGGAAGATAGTGATTTGTTAAACCCTGCTTCTTGGACTAAATCTCCAAATCCTGTTTTTCAAAGTGCACCGGAAAATGGACAATATGGACCAGGTCATAATAGCTTTACAGTTTCAGAGGATGGGAGCGAGGATATTTTAATTTACCATGCTCGTAATTATACCGAAATTGAAGGGGACCCCTTGTATGATCCCAATCGACATACACGGGCACAAGTATTTAAATGGAACCAGGATGGCTCTCCAAACTTTGGGATCCCATTACCGGATGCGGTGAATAAAAGTTAAAGTAAAAGCTAGTGATGAAATATTAATATTCAGCTTGGAATCTTTCTGCAATGCCGTGGAAAGATTCACTTGCATTTTAGCATGGTTAAATTTGTCTTATATAATACGTAAAGGGGACCTTATATGAATGTTTCTAAAGGTTTTTGGAATTTTGGAGGACTATTTTATTTTTACTTTATAATTTGGGCAATCGTTCTTGGTTTCCTCCCATTATGGTTAGAAGATGTTGCCGGTCTTAACCCAAGTGAAACAGGCATTGTTTTTTCATCGATGTCATTAATTGCATTATGTTATCAACCTTTTTTAGGAATCATTTCAGATAAATTGGGATTCAAAAAAAACTTATTTTGGGTTGTCGTAATCCTTTTAATGTTTATGGGGCCTTTCTTCAGCTTCCTTTATGCCCCATTACTAAAAGCGAATATAGTTATAGGAGCAATTATAGGAAGTGTATACCTT
>NZ_JBFUIQ010000167.1:0-6680 GCF_056401795.1 Peribacillus sp. P4_D6 | reverse complement strand
GCTTTTGCCCTCCAGAAAGCTCTTGGGGATATCGTTTTTCAAAACCTTTCAAGTTAACGATCTCGAGCACATTCATTACCTTTTTTTCGATTTCACTTTTAGCATTCTTTCTCAGACGGAGACCGAAAGCAATATTATCGAATATCGACAAATGCGGAAATAATGCATAGTTTTGGAACACAAAGCCAAAGTTCCGCTTGTTGACGGGCACTTTCGTATAGTCCTTTTCCTTGAATAAAAACTTCCCTTCATTCGCCTGTAAAAACCCGGCAATTAAACGGAGGGTCGTCGTTTTCCCACAGCCGCTCGGTCCAAGAAGGGATACCAGTTTCCCTTTTTCAATCTCAAGATTGAAATCTTTTAATATATTCTGTTTGTTATAGGCTACAGATATATCTTGTAAAGTGAATAAAGCCACCCATCATTACCTCCTTTATCGTTTTGTGAAATAAGACAATCCCATGAGCCGTTCCACTATAAACATGAAGAAAGCGGTTATGAACATGAGCAATACGGAAATGGCCGAAATGGTGGGATCGAAGTAGTTCTCCACATACGTCAGCATCTGAATCGGAAACGTACTTACCCCAGGGCCTGTCATATAAACTGAAATGTCTACATTATTGAAGGATTCCAAGAAGGCGATCATGACTGCCGCCAGAATTCCTGATTTTATATTCGGGAGGACAACTGTAAAGAATGTGCCCAATTTACTCGCTCCGAGACTTTCGGCCGCTTCTTCAATGGAAAAGTCAAAGTTTGATAAGCTTGAAGAAATCACACGGATGATGAAAGGCAGCATGATAACAGTATGTCCCACAAACAGGGCCGCATATATCGGAAGCTGATAAGTCCCTACAATGTAACGTAAAAACGCAAAGCCCAGCACAATTCCCGGTATTAATATCGGAGAAACGAAAAAGGCATTTATCACGCTTTTCCCTTTGAAATCAAACCGGCTTAATGCATAGGCAGCCGGCACTCCCAGTAACAGTGCCAAAAGGTTGCCTCCGAGTGAAACAAGGATGGACGTTTTAAAAGCGACCAAAAACATGTCCACATTAAAAATATTTTCATACCATCTGAAAGAAAACTCTTCTGGCGGGAACTTCAAAATATTTCCGCCTTCAAATGACGTAACGGATATGATAAGCAAAGGCCCTAGTAAAAAAAGGAACACCAGGAATGTAAACAGGGCCAATCCTCGATTTTTTTCCTGCATACACCTCTACCCCTTTGGATTTAATTTTTTTGCCAAACCATTCATGATCGATATGATAAGGACGGTCACGGCAATCATTATCGTAGCGACTATCGATGCCACTTGCCATTCGTTCAATGTAATCGCGTTTTGATAAAGAAAGGTCGAAATGACCCGCTGTTTCCCGCCTAATAAAGCAGGCGTAGTATAAGCCGTGAAGCTTCCTACGAAAACAAGGATGCTGCCAATGACCAAACCTGGAACCGAAAGCGGAATGATCACTTTTGAGAATACGGCCAATCTTGATGCTCCAAGGCTCTCCGCCGCTTTTAATAAGTCCGTCTCGATGTTCTCCATCACACCCACCAGCGTCACGATGATCAATGGCAGGAATAAATGGACCAATCCGATGATGATGGCAGTGGGCGTGTACAATATATCAAGCGGCTTTTCAATCAAGCCCATGCCCATCAGCAATTTATTCACGACACCGTTTTTACCGATGATCACCATCCAGCTGAATGAGCGGACAACAGGGCTTGTTAATAGCGGGAAGATCGTCAGCAAAAGCATGATGGCTTTTTTTCGTTGTTTCAGTTTTGAAATATAATAAGCTGCTGGAAATCCCAATAGTATGCAAATGATTGTCGTGAACAGACTCACCCTAAGTGTCGTCAGCAGAATTTCAATAAAGTATCGGTCTTGGAAAAAGTCGAGATATCCTTGTATGGAAAAACCGCCGCCTTCATGAAAAAAGGTCGTGCCAATCGTCATTAGGATCGGAATGATCATGAAAATCGTTAAAAATAGAACGCCTGGTAACAGCAACAGGTATAGATAGCGTTTCTTCACCTCGGAACCCCCTGTTCGTATTATTTATGAATTGATTATGCGAATGAACAGGTCGAAAAACGCTTCCGCATCGACGTCCAGACAAACTTGTGCATTCGGCTGCTTCATCAGCCTATTTTGAAAGTCGCAAACCATCTGTCCGTCACAAAGCTCGCTTTTTGTTTCAACATCCACATAATATTCTTCTCTGGTGACAAGATCTTCTTGCAACGCAATGGCTACAGCTAATGGATCATGCATTGCACATGCCCATATGCCGTTACGTTCAAAATACCTTTTCCGATAATCTGATGTACTTTGCCTTATATAGTCAGCAAGTTCATGGTTTTGAATCAATTGGATATGCTCTTCACCCAATAGAACCTTTCTCGTGACATCAAGACCAACTTGCGTGATGGATGCGAATCCCGCCTGTAATACGATTTTGGCTGCTTCAGGATCGACATACGTGTTATATTCAGAGGTCGGCGTGACATTGCCAACCCCTTTGATCACTCCGCCCATGAATATGACTTCTTTAACGAGCTTGGTGATTTGCGGACATTTTTTCACCGCCAATGCCAAATTCGTAAGAGGTCCCGTCATGACAAGCGTCACTTCACCAGGAAAATTCAAAATGGAATTGATGATGAAATCAG
This sequence comes from Peribacillus sp. P4_D6, assembly GCF_056401795.1. Lineage (NCBI taxonomy): Bacteria > Bacillati > Bacillota > Bacilli > Caryophanales > Bacillaceae > Peribacillus > Peribacillus sp. P4_D6. The sequence goes on along the minus strand of NZ_JBFUIQ010000167.1, from coordinate 3,989 downwards.
AAGCAAATCCATCATCAGGCCGCTTATTGACTGGCACATCCTTCAAGGCTCCGCCAATCCCGTCTTCGCCATGGATCCGGTGTTCAAAAAAGGGGCTCCTGATAATTGGGCTATCTGCCCCCTTTATGACTGAAATGTCCTGTTCATTCAATAAATCCAATATTTTGCATGTATTCAATGTGGCCGTATCAAGGGATACATTCCCGTTCACCGTTGTGACCGCCAATATGTCGAATTGACGGCTTTTAACAGCAAGAATGATCCCGATCGCATCATCTATTCCAGTATCCACATCAAGAATCATTTTTTTCTTCATCAAGCACACCTCGTTTCTTTCTTAGTGTGTAAGCTCACGATTCCAACGATCGATCCATTGTTTCGAGTTTTCATTAACAAACTTCATGTCCAATACACGCAAGCTGTCAATGACTTCATCTCCGTAGGTTAAGCCTTTCGCTTCCGATTTAGAGAGCTTGACTTCCGTATTGACAGGAGAATCCACTTTCGCTTTCGCTGATTTTTCCTGAACTTCCTTGCTTAAGATGTAATTCATGAATTCGCCGGCCAATTCTTTTTGATCGCTGGCTTTAACAATATTCACCGTATTCATCACTGCGTAGCCGCCTTCTTGAGGGGAAATGAACTTAGCATTGGGAACGGCTTCCTGTAAATCGCCAAAATACATTTCCATGATCGGGCCTGCAGCGATTTCCCCTTGCGAGAACATGTTGACGAACTCTGATGTTTGCCCATATTCCTTCACCGCATTCGGCATGATCTTTTTCATTTGATCGAACGCTTTATCCTCATTGAACTCTTCACTTCCGCTAGCTTTTGAAGCGGCATCCAAAAACATCGGTCCAGTTGTCGAAGTGATGGATGGGATTGTGATCTTCCCTGCCATATCCTTGCTCCAAAGATCCTTCCAAGAGGTGATCGGTTTACTCAATTCATCGGGATTATAGGCAATCCCAAATTGTGCAATGGTATAGGCTGGTCCATACTCAGCACCATTCGGCGCTTTTGCTTTGTCGTAGATATGATCAATATTCGGAATTTTGCTATGGTCAACTTTCTCAAATAACCCTTCATCGATTCCCTGCTGTGCATAGTAGTCGGATAAATAGATAACATCCACATCGCTATTCGCTTGGCGCACTTTGTTCAATCGATCTGCATTATTTCCTGAATCAACGACAATCTCGACATTATGCTTCTTTTCAAATGGCTCATAGACTTCAGGACGGAAGAAATCATCGGCGAATCCCCAAGTGGAAACAACCAATTTAGCTGGTTTTTCCTTTCCGTCGTCCTTTGAAGAGCATGCAGCTAAAACTAATGTGAACAGTGATAACATCATCAATATTTTTTTCATCATCCAAACCTCCAAGTTCATATTGTTTAAAATTTCCTTTTTACTGATTTACATGTAAAAAAAGACAATCTTAAATAGAATTGAAATTCTACCCAAGATTGTCTTTTCTTTGTAAACAAAGATAAAACTTATCATTTGGTTCTCTAGCGGCGTCCCCTCCAGATAAATCCGAAGGGAAATCCACTTATATGATTATATAATTTTTTCCTTCAATACTATATTGGTGAATGCCAGCTGAGTCGCTGAGTCATAATCCCTCAGGACAGCTTCGATATCCCAATTCGTTTGCGTTTCCAGCTTTTGTTTCAGTTTCTTTTTATAAAGCAGGGACATATGGAAGTCAACCTCCTGCTTCAGGCTGGGAACTTCCCCTTCTAAAGCTTCAGAGCGCGGGGCACGTCGATGTTTGGCCTGAAATGTAATCACATTCTGCTCAACAGTAACCTTCAGCAGCGTCGTACCAAAGCCGAACAATTCCTTCGATACCTCATTATACATATGAGAAAGCAATTTCTTCGTTTCGTTAGCGTTTATCGGTAAGATGACTATCACCTGCCAAACTATCGTTTGAGGTAATTATATATACTTTTTTTTGATTGCACAAGATAATATTCGGATTTTGGATAAAAAAAATGTTTTTTCTTATTAAATAGTACGTTTACTCACCAATACACGAATTATAAAAATAAGCAATAAAGATTTCAATATATTCATATAACTTTTTATCCAATCCAGCACCTTCTATTATTGAAAACTTTTTCAGAGAAATAAGCACAAGATTGAAAACAGTTGATATAACCTTGCATCGCATTGAAAACGCTCTCAAAGGGATTTAATATAGCTAGTATAGAGCGATAAAAAATAAAGAGTATCAAAGGCTCGTTAAATGAGGGAGGAATATTTATGAAGAAAGCTTTCGAGAAAGCGCAACAATTCGGTAAATCTTTTATGCTCCCGATTGCCGTTTTGCCAGCGGCCGGTTTATTGCTGGGAATTGGCGGTGCTCTTTCCAATCCAAATACAGTTGAGGCTTATCCATTTTTAGACTTTGCTTGGCTGCAGGCCATTTTCACGATCATGAGTTCTGCAGGAAGCATCGTATTCGGCAACTTGCCGGTTATTTTTGCCGTAGGTGTTGCAGTAGGCCTGGCACGTTCGGATAAAGGGACCGCTGCATTGGCCGCCATGATCGGCTATTTCGTCATGAACAGTTCAATAAATGCACTGCTTCAAATAACCGGGGAACTTGCCAAAGAGAATTTGGCAGGTTCCGGACAAGGAATGGCCGTCGGGATCCAGACACTGGAGACCGGTGTGTTTGGCGGTATCGTAGTAGGGATCGTTGCCGCACTTTTGCACAATAAATATAATAAAATTCAGCTTCCGCAAGTGTTAGGCTTTTTCGGGGGTTCCCGTTTCATTCCCATCATCGTTTCCTTCGCGTCCATCTTGGTTGGAGCCGTGCTTTTTATCGTATGGCCTTATTTCCAACTTTTCATAAACCAATTAGGTGCGCTGGTAACGAGCACAGGTACGATCGGGACTTTCTTTTACGGATTCATATTACGGATGCTCGGGCCGTTAGGGCTGCACCATATTTTCTACCTTCCCTTCTGGCAAACAGCTTTAGGCGGAACGATGGAGATTAAAGGGCAGCTTGTCAGCGGGACCCAGAACATCTTCTTTGCACAATTGGCCGACCCAACTACTGCCAAGTATTATGAGGGTGTTTCCCGCTTCATGTCGGGACGGTTCATCACGATGATGTTTGGTCTGCCTGGCGCGGCATTGGCCATTTACCATTGCGCTAAACCTAAAAATAAGAAAGTCGTGGCCGGTTTGCTGCTTTCAGCTGCCTTGACCTCTTTCTTAACAGGCATCACCGAACCGCTTGAATTCAGTTTCTTATTTGTCGCACCGATCCTTTATGTTTTTCATGCCTTGTTTGACGGACTTGCCTTCATGATGGCAGATATATTCAATATAACGATCGGTCAAACCTTTTCTGGAGGATTTATTGATTTTACTTTATTCGGGATACTCCAGGGCATCAGTAAAACAAACTGGATTTATGTACTTTTCGTCGGCATTCCGTGGTTTTTCCTATACTACTTCACTTTTAAATTCTTGATCAGGAAGAAGAATTTGAAAGTGGTTGGCCGTGAAGATGATGAACAGGCCGCTGTTACACAAGTAACGGCATCAGAGAGAACCCAGACCATCGTTAACGGATTGGGCGGACAGGAAAATATCGAGATCGTCGATTGCTGTGCAACCCGTCTCCGTGTCACAGTAAAGGATGAAACATTGGTGAAAGAAGACGTCATAAAACAAACCGGTTCAAAAGGTGTCGTAAAAAAAGGAAACGGCATTCAAATAGTTTACGGTCCCCAAGTGACGATCATCAAAAATGAAGTGGAAGAATTCTTGGGACATTGAGAATATAGACAACGATAAGGACGTGTTAAACATGCAACAGGTGCTGGATAAAATTCACAAGGGCTTAATTGTATCATGTCAAGCATTGGAGAATGAGCCGCTGCACAGCTCTTTTATTATGGGACGCATGGYCATTGCTGCCAAAGAAGGCGGTGCGAAGTGCATTCGCGCAAAC
>NZ_JBFUIQ010000166.1:0-6734 GCF_056401795.1 Peribacillus sp. P4_D6 | reverse complement strand
CCTGTACTCCTTAATGGATGGAAGAAATATGCGACACTCCTGCCGAATAACTGGCTAGCCAAGACACCAAAGGCGCTTGCTTTGATGAGGCTTGGCAGACAGTCGGCGCAAAGGGAGCGGATTTCTGAAATCAACTGGAAATTTTTTTGTCTGCAGCTTGAAATACTTAAGTATTTTCACCAATCAGGACGACTTTTACACCTTTACGTTTTTTTACATCATCTTAACGTTGACCGACATGGCACTAAGTTAAAATGAAAATGGGTAACGAATAAGAATGGGGGGATTGGCATGAAGGTTGAATTACATTGTCATACGAACGTTTCAGATGGTTCCAGTTCTTTTGAAGAACTATTGGAGATTGCAAAAAGGGAGAGCATTGGCCATTTAGCGATTACGAATCACGATACAACAATGAAATTGCAAGAGATGGCGGAACGGGGTAAGGAAATAGGTATTGAAATCATCCCTGGTATCGAAGTTTCCGGTTATGACTTTGCAAGAGGAAGGCGTGTACATATTTTGGGCTATTTTGTCGAGCCTGGTCATAAGGCCCTTGAGGATTTATGTAATCCACTGATTGAAAAGAGGAATGCAGCTTCTGAAAAAATGGTGGAACGGCTGATTCATGCAGGATATCGAATAACTTGGGATCAGGTATCTAAATTCAGGGGAGGAACCGGTGTTTATAAACAGCATATTATGCTGGCGCTTCGGGAATCGGGGTATACGGATTCTATCTATGGAGATTTGTATAGGAAAATCTTTAGCCGCGGCCAAAATGGGGAAGAGCCGGGCATTGCCTTTATTCCTATGGAGTATGTGGATGCCATACTGGCTGTGAAGGCGATTCGTGCTGCCGGAGGCGTCCCTGTCCTTGCTCACCCTGGACAATACGGGAGCTTCGAAATTATCCCTGATCTTGTAAAAGCAGGGCTTGAAGGGATTGAAGTTCTTCACCCGCATCATGGTCATGCAGAAGAGGAAAGAGCGATTTCATATGCAGATCAATATAATCTCATTAAAACAGGAGGTTCCGATTTTCATGGGGATTATGGGGAAAAGCCGATTCGGCTTGGCAGTATGAGCCCTGGAACGGAATGTGTGAATGMTTTGAAATTAAGGAAAAAAAGCATGGCCATTAATGATGTGGTATTGAAAAATATCGATCTATGAAACCAGGAATTTGCTGTGAAAGCGGCATGCTTACATGCTGGATTGGGAATTTGAAAGACTGAACATACAGGGTCTTGTATGGAAAAAGAGCGATAAAATAAGTGCTTCCTTGCGTTCTGGTAATTGACCAGGACTTTTTTTACAAGAAAATCATGATAGCTTCATATTTTCTCATTACACTGACAGTAACAAGGAAATTATATGTAGAGGGGGATTTTTGTTGACGGAAAATAAGGTCTTTAAAATTGGCAGGCTTAGGTTAATAGAAGATTTTCCGATTGCTCTTCATACATCTTTTGTAACAAAATCAACTTTTCCTGAAATAGAAAAGGACGGTCCGGATATAACATCTATGTTTCAATTTTATCGGCAGCGTGGCTTTGTAGAGTTCGGATCCAGCAGGAGCACGCTGAATGCGATTTTCCCCACTTTTTTCGAACGGGATATTTTGCAGTGTTCAAGTTTGATTCCACTTTTGCAAGTGGAATCATTATGCCGGGATAAGCGGAGTAATCAAGTCCTTGAGCACACGGTCATAATCTATCGGAGCGATTGTTTCACATATGTTATATAAAAACTTCCATTCCAGATATCGATCGAATTCACTAGTAAATGCTCTGAATTCACGAGTAAAAGTACGAAACTCACGAGTAAATGCCCCGAATTCACGAGTAAAGGCACGGAACTCACGAGTAAATGCTCCGAATTCACGAGTAAAGCACGAAATTTGAATAGTGCAGGCCCTGCTTTAACAAATTTTATACAAAGATTTACTCCTTCTTAACGCACGTTCACTTGGCAACAAGATACATTGAAAATGTTAGCTTGAAACTAAAACATATTTTATCCTGATCGTCGCCTTGAAATCTTCGCAACACAAATCAAAAGGAAACTAAAAGTATCATCTTGATACTAGAATGCTGGCTAGGGAAATATGGGCTCTGCCAATCTATCAACTTGGTGCAGCCCCCGACAGTCACGATCGTTTCATAGCATGCATGAAAAAAGACCACAAAATGACGTGGTCTCTTTGTTTGAAAAGTCTCCGTCTGATTATCTAATTTGTCATGAAAGGCTTATATAAGGGCGGTCTTTATTTCTTGAATCTGTTTGATATGCCTTTGTTCATGTAAGGATAATAACTCAATCCATTGATCCAATGAGAGGTCCCCGAACAGGGGATGTTTGGCTTTCTTTCTATTTAACAGGATATCTGAATCCATATCATAAAGAACCTGTAATAATCGATCCCTTGATTCTGCCAGCAAATCCATGAGGCTCGATAATTGAAATGGGGCTGAAGAGGGTGAAATGGCCTCAGGGGATGAGAATTTCCTTGTTCTATCAGTAACGAAGTAAATGTTTTTTTGAATGATATTATTAAAATCCCTTTCCCGAATGCCATTTGCTATAACTTCTGTAAAAACCTGCTCCGTAAGATATAAATGATGGCAAATTTGGGCGATGTTCCATACTTCAGGCACAGGCTTATGGTGGAGCGTTTTTTCATCCAACTCCGTAATTTCCTCAATTAACTGTTTTCTTGATTCAAATAGCAAATCATACTCGATATAATTCATGAGAACTCCCCTTTTGTGACACCCACATATGAAAGCATCACTGAATTTTTTGAAATAGGAAAAAAAGGGATATCTGATTGCATAAAGAATGCATAAAAACTACGGGAAAAACACCTGATTTAAAGTGGATTCATGATGATTGATTGAAGGAGTGCGACACTATGTTTTGAAGCATGGTTTCTATTTAATGAAGAGTGTTAAAAGATATCTCTTATAGTACAACGAAAAGACATGTTTCACTGGTATTCATAATTTTGGGAAGAAATGCAAATCTGGAGTCAAGTCTATATTTCCAGGGACTGCATTTTTTCTGGAGCTTTGATACCCTATCATGCCTATGCAAAAAAGTTGAGTTTATGCCTACTTAGAATATTGCGCCTAGGGCCTCCGCTAATGAACCGAAAAATGAAGCTGGCATTCAAAGGGAAAAGAATCTATAGATGCTGGACATTGGAAATTATTATATCTGAATTATAGCACAGTTAATATTTTCCTAGAAATGATTATATGAAAAGATACGGAAGGTTTCCACATCGAATTTTGGATTTTTATACTATCTAGAGAAAAGTTGCTAACGCAATGGGAAGCTTATAAACTGAAGGTAGAAAAAATCAACCAGGATTGGATGGTGARTGCAATGGCTAAAACAATAGTTGAAAAACTGAATTTACATAAATATGAACGGGTGGCAGTCCTGAATCAGCCAGCCGGGGCGGATTATTTAGCAGAGTTGCCGGATTACGATACAAAGCTTAATGAAAGTGCCTATGATCTTATATTTGCCTTTGTATTGGATATGGATTCTTTAAAGAGAATCGTGGATAAGGTGATCGATAAAAATCATTTAAGTAAAAACGGCTATATTTTTTTGGCGTACCCCAAGAAGGGGAATAAAGAATATGCTACATATATTCATCGTGATGATCTGATGCAGGGCCTTGGTGCGGATGATGAAGGGTATGTTGGCTCGAGTGACCTGAAGTTTGCGCGTATGGTTGGGTTGGATGATGTCTTTACGGTAGTCGGACTTAAAGAAGACTCAAAAAATAGAAACCGTCCCTCTGCCAAAGCAAGCCAATCGGTAGATGATTATATCGGCATGATTTCTGAAATTGAGAAAGATTTGCAGGATTCCCCTGATTTGCTTGCGTTCTATCAATCACTTACGCCAGGGTATCGCAAGGATTGGGCCCGTTATGTGTATAGTGCAAAACAAGAGGCGACACAAGTGAAACGGCGCCAGGAAATGAAAACAATTTTAGGAGAAGGTTATAAGAGCAGGGATCTATATCGAAGGAATCAATGAGGGTGGTGAAGTCTTCCATTCTCTTTTTTCTTGTTCTTTTCACCCTATCAAAAGCATATACTAGACCGAATCCAAACTTAAATCGTAATAATTATGATTTGCGAGGTGGTTAAATATGCTTTTGAAACGCTACGCGGGAAATTTGCTGTTATTGATTCTGCTGTTTTTGCTGCTGGCATTCTTTTTTCTAGGCGATGTGTTCGTTCCCAAAGCAATTGATTTCTCGGACTACCCGATGCTTCACTCAGTGCTCGTCGTGTTTTTGGGATTGTTTTTAGAATCGATTCCTTTCCTGTTCCTGGGGGCCATTGCTTCATCATTCATCCAGTTGTTCATCAGTGAAGAAATCATTCAGCGGATGATACCCAAAAGACCCCTGACGGCCATTTTTGCCGCGATAGCCGCGGCGCTGATCATTCCGGTTTGCGAATGTGCAATCATCCCGGTCGTCCGGAGATTGATTCAAAAGGGTGTCCCGGTCCATGCAGGTGTGGTCTTGCTCGTAACAGCCCCAATATTGAATGTCATCGTGTTCGGCTCAACTTATTATGCGTTCCAAAATAATCCGTCCATTCTATATGGAAGAATCATTCTTTGTGTCCTGACGGCCATAATCGCAGGTTTATTCATTCATATATTCAGCACTAAAGATGTGGTGAAAGAGGACAAGCTGGAACTGGTGCAAGGGCATGTACATGATAGTCAGTCCAGTAAATGGACAAGCTTCATTGATCATACTTCGCAGGAGTTTTTTATGGTCGGCCGATACTTTATCATCGGAGCCTTGTTTGCCAGTGTATTTCAGGTGTTCATGGATCGGTCCGTAATGGCCGATATTGGTCAGGCGCCAATAAAAGGCACGGTGTTGATGATGGGAATTGCGTTTGTGCTTTCACTCTGTTCATCAGCTGATGCCTTCGTTGCGGCCTCCTTTTCCCATAGTTTTCTGCCAGGCTCCATACTGGGATTCCTTGTATTTGGCCCCATGCTGGATCTGAAAAATGTTTTGATCATGATGTCTTGTTTTAAACGGAGCTTCGTCGTCACGTATGTCCTGCTTATTTTCGCAGTCGTCTTCAGCCTCTGCCTGATTGCAGGAGGATTGATCAGTAAGGGGGGCTTCTGATGAAACGTTTTTTTATCCAAAGACTTGAAGGATTGCTGCTGCTGGGATTGGGCCTCATGATCTTTAAATTGTATGTTTCAGGATATTTAACGAAATTGATCGCACCCAAAATGGTTCCATATGCATTGGCGGCACTTTTCGCTTTTTTAGTGATCAGCCTTCTCCGAATGAAAAAACAAAAACAAAGTGAACAACATTGTGATTGCGGATTGAATGGGGAGTCTTCGGTCCTGAAATATGGTTTGTTCTTCCTTCCGATTCTTCTGGGCTTCATCCTGACCGATTTTACTTTAAGCGGGGAAGTGCTGGCGAAAAGGGGGATGGCAAAGCAGCAGGCACAGATGGTAAGTTCATATGATTCTGGGAAACATGCGAATGGGGAGAAAATCTCCGTAACCGATGATAATTATTTTGAAGTGCTGGATGATTTACTGAACAACCTCGATACGATAAAGGGGAAGGAGATAGAGATTTCGGGGTTCATATACCGTGAGGATACATTCACGAAAAAACAAATGGCCATCTCCCGCCTCTCCATGTCCTGCTGTGTGGTCGATGCGACGTTATATGGATATATGGTCAACGGGAACGTGGAAGGAATGAAGATGAATGATTGGTATACGATTACAGGGACATTAAAAAAAGGAAGCTATAAAGGGGAACCCGTACCGGTGATCGATTTAAAAGAATCGAAGAAAATAAAGGCACCGGAAGAAGCTTATCTATATGAAAATGTACAAATCATTCAGTAGTATTGAAAAACCCGGCAAAAGGATGTTTTGCCGGGTTTTGGTGCCGAAAGGATATATTATTTTGCCGAACCCGGAAACGGCTGGAAAATCGTGCGCTGCGGGCGGAAAATCGAGAAATGGCGCCATTTGTTCGGGAGCACGTAACATAGTATAATGGCCTTACCATGGATAAGAGTGTAAGGGGGGATAATTTTGTCTTCAAGTAATCGAAACAATCAAATTGGTCCGCCGCGCTTTGCCATTGCCATTCACTCTTTGGTTTGGCTCGCACAAAGCGAAAAGCTCCTGACAAGTTCGGCAATCGCCTTAAAGGTGAAGTCACACGCCACTTTTTTAAGAAAGGTGATGGCACAGCTTGCAGCTGAAGGGATCGTCGAAACAAAGGAAGGAAGGGAAGGCGGTTATAGTCTGAAGGTGCCTGCCTCTCAGCTTACTTTGGCGGATGTGTATCAAGCGGTACGGCCTGAATGTCTTGTTTGTTTGGAAACGAGCGAATGCGGTGAAGTCGGGAAGCAGCTGGATACGGCTTTGGAGGAAATCATGAACGAAGCCGAAAAGGAAACATTGCGCCTGCTAAAGGGCTATACATTGGAAGAATTCATGAAAAAAGTCGACTTCACCAATTTTGAAAATGAGTGTCTGGGCTAATATCCTTGCAAGAGGATACCCAGGATTATATAATGTGCTTAATGCGATTGCATTTAAAGCGAGGAGGTATTTACATGAAGGTGGAAATTTGGTCGGATTATCAATGTCCGTTCTGTTATATAGGAATGTCCGTTCTGTTATATAGG
>NZ_JBFUIQ010000165.1:0-6877 GCF_056401795.1 Peribacillus sp. P4_D6 | reverse complement strand
TATTTTAAAACAAAAATGACTCCAGGCAAAAGTGTTCTATCTAAAAGGTAAGACAAAGTTGATTGGAACGGAAGGTACGAGACTCCTGCGGGAAAAGCGCGTCTAGGGGAGACCCCGCAGGCGAAAGCCGAGGAGGCTCCCCGACCGCCCGCGGAAAGCGAGTGCCTAGAGTGGAAATCAACGTCCAAATTGTACAAGCCATAAAAAATAGACAAACTCGATTTTCATCGAGTTTGTCTACAGTCTGAACGCTGCATAAATGCAGCGTTTTTTCATTCCTCCAAAGCCGCTTCTTCCACTACCGGATAATGTTTCAGGAAGTAGATGAGCGACTGGAGTTCCACGGCCAGGTCAATGTGGTGGACCCTTATGGATGGCGGCACGGTCAGCCGTGCAGGTGTGAAATTCAATATTCCTTTTATGTCAGCTTTGACTAGACGATCGGTTATCGTCTGGGCTACCTGTGCAGGCACTGTCAATATCGCTGCAGTAATATTATTTTCCTGCAATAGTGTATCGATTTGATCCATATGGTAGATGGGCACATCAGCTATTCGCTTGCCGACCTTTTCTTCAGATACTTCGAAAGCCATTTCAATTTTTGTATTATTATTTTTCATGAAATTGTAATTTAAAAAAGCGGTTCCTAAATTTCCCACTCCGATTAAAGCGACTTTGGTCAATTCATCTTGATCAAGTGTTTTTCTGAAGAAGGATAATAAATAATTGACATTGTAGCCGTAGCCTTTTTTCCCAAGCGCGCCAAAGTAGGAAAAATCACGGCGAATGGTAGCAGAATCCACTTTTACGGCTTCACTTAGCTCAGCCGAGGAAACTCTTTGTTTGCCTGAGGAATGTAAGTTCTTTAAAAATCGATAATACAATGGCAACCTTTTGGCTGTTGCCTGCGGTATCTTTGGGTCATGGTTCATTGTTCTTCCCCGCCTTCACACATGCTTTTCAACTTAATCTCTATCTGTTCGTTTTACTTGCCTTTTATAATCGCTACTAGACACTCCGCCTGTTTTCTCCACTAAGAATGTAGGCCCGATCACCATTCCCTTATCAATGGCCTTACACATGTCATAAACAGTCAAGGCAGTCACGGATGCAGCTGTTAACGCTTCCATTTCCACACCTGTACTCCCTTTTGTCTTAGCTTCCGTTTCAATCCTAAGCCTATATCCTTGTTCTTCTTTTTCCCAATCAAAGGCTATATTGACCCCTTGCAGAGCAATGGGATGGCACATCGGAATTATATTGGATGTATTTTTGCTGGCCATGATTCCTGCAACTTGTGCAACAGCCAGTACATCACCTTTTTTCATTTTATGGTTCGTGACCAATTCATATATTTCATCATTCAATAAAATGCTCGACTGAGCCACTGCCGTCCGGGTTGTTTCAGGCTTAGCACTCACATCGACCATTTTGGCCCTGCCCTGTTCATTAAAATGCGTTAAGTCTCCCATTTAAGTAACCCCTCCTAAATCATACACTATTATTCCACTTTATGTAATAGCTTTTCTTTCAGCTTGGAACCAAGCTGTTGCCGATAATAACTAAAATACGTTAAACTAACAGTAATCAATTGAGGTGAAATCTATGATTTTATTACAAATCAATCAACTATCGAAATATTATGGAGCTGAACTTATTTTATCAAATATGAAGCTCGAAGTTCAAAATAAAGATCGAATTGCCCTTGTCGGCCGAAATGGCGCCGGCAAATCCACTCTGCTAAAAATCATTGCCGGGCAGCTTTCCCATGATGGCGGTGAAATAATCAAACCAAAAGGCGTCACCATCGGCTATATGGCCCAGGATACTGGATTGGAATCCGCATTGACCATTTGGGATGAAATGCTTACTGTATTCACTGACCTTATAGAGCAGGAAAAGGAACTGCGTCGCCTTGAGGCTGATATGGCCAGATCTGACATCTTTGAAAACGAAACGGTTTACCAAAAAGTGCTGAATGAATACGACACTTTGATGGTGGCATTCAAAGAGAAGGGAGGTTATCAATATGAAGCGGATATCCGTTCCGTATTGCATGGTCTTCAGTTTGCCGACTTTGACTATTCTACCCCAATTTCCACTTTAAGCGGCGGGCAAAAAACAAGGCTTGCCTTAGGTAAGCTGCTTTTAAGGAAACCGGATATATTGATTCTGGATGAGCCGACGAACCATTTGGATATCGAAACCCTCTCTTGGCTTGAACAATATTTACAAGGCTACCAGGGAGCTGTCCTCATTGTTTCCCATGACCGCTATTTTTTAGATAAAGTAGTAAACCTGGTATATGAGATTTCCCGGAATAACATGAAAAAATACCATGGTAATTATAGTTCTTACCTAGAGGGAAAAGCGGAGGATTATGAGCGGGACATGAAACTGTTCGAGAAACAGCAAGGGGAAATCGAAAAGCTTCGCGATTTTGTCCAACGTAATATCACAAGGGCTTCCACAACGAAAAGAGCACAAAGCAGACGTAAACAGCTCGAAAAGATGGATGTACTGGACAAGCCGCAAGGTGATGAAAAATCCGCGAATTTTTCTTTCCAGATTGAAAGGCAAAGCGGAAATGAAGTACTCCACCTCCAGGACCTGGCTATCGGATACGAAGGGGAAACGGTATCAAAGAATATTAATTCCCGGATGACAAAAGGAGAGAGCATAGCCCTTGTCGGCCCAAATGGAGTTGGAAAATCAACTTTATTGAAAACGATTATTTCCAAGCTGCCTGCCCTTTCTGGGGATTTCCGTTTTGGAACGAACGTAGAAGTCAGCTACTACGATCAAGAACAGGCTAACCTTGTTTCCAATAAACGCGTACTCAATGAATTATGGGACGACTATCCCCTTAAACCGGAAAAGGACATTCGCACCGTACTCGGTAATTTCCTATTTAGCGGGGACGATGTTTTGAAAACCGTTTCCACACTAAGCGGGGGCGAAAAGGCTCGGCTTGCTCTAGCCAAAATGATGATGCAAAAAGGCAATTTTTTAATTCTTGATGAACCAACGAACCATTTGGACCTCGATAGTAAATTGGTGCTTGAAAATGCATTAATTGATTATCCGGGAACTATTCTATTCGTCTCACATGACCGTTATTTCATAAATCGGATAGCAACGAAAGTGATAGAGCTCTCCAAAGACGGCAACGAAGAATTCCTCGGTGATTATGATTACTATCTAGAGAAGAAACAGGAGCAAGCGGAAATCCAAGCACTTGAACAGCAAGATCAGGCTAAATCTTTAGATGCGGCTGTAGAAAAAACAAATTACAAAATTGATAAAGAAGCAAAAAAAGCTGAACGCCAGCGAAAACGGCGCATTGAGGAAATCGAGGCAGCCATGGAGCTTCTTGAAACCGAAATAAACGAATATAATGACCTCCTATGTGATCCAAATGTTTTTCAGGACCACGAAAAGGTAATGGAAGTCCAAACAAAACTTGATCATGCACAAGAAAGTTTGGATCAGCTTCTCGAAGAATGGGCTGAACTGGAAGAATGAAAAAGACCGAGTCAATTGACTCGGTCTTTTTCTTTTCCAACCAAAGTGTCGCTTGAAAGTTATCCACAAACTTGTTAACAAACCACTTACCGCTCATTAGCCATTAATTTGAGTTATACACATTATCCACAGAAATATATCCACTTATCCACAAAAATACCCCTTTATACACATGCAGGATGATTATCAAAAAAACTTTATCCACAGAATATTCTATTATTTTATTAACACGATAAAAAGACAGGATGCCAAAGTGAAGGATCCTGTCTTCTCGTCCATTAAAATGCTTCTATATCCAATCCAGGATTTCCGTTCAAATCCAAACCGGATCGCTTTCCCTTTTCAAACATGACACTGCCAGCAGCACCAATCATGGCAGCATTGTCGGTACAAAGATAGAGGGGCGGAATGGATATATCCATAGGTAAATCCTTAAAAGCTTCCGTTAATGCTTCCCTAAGGCCTTTATTTGCCGCAACTCCTCCAGCAAGTAATACCTGTTTCACATTATATTCCTTTGCAGCCTTCACAGCTTTCATTACAAGCACTTCTATCACGCTTGCTTGGAAACTTGCCGCTAAATCTTTAKGTTCAATTTTTTCCCCGCGCTGTTCTGCATTATGCAAAGTGTTGATTACCGCTGATTTCAACCCGCTGAAAGAAAAGTCATAGCTGCCATCCAACCATGCCCTAGGCAGTTTCAAAGATGGTGAGCCTTCTTGCGCAAGCCTGTCGATATGAGGCCCGCCAGGATAAGGGAGCCCCAAGGTTCGAGCCACTTTATCATACGCCTCTCCTGCTGCATCATCCCGCGTCTCCCCGATCACCTTGAAAGAACCCGGTTCTTCTAAAAGCACCAATTCCGTATGACCTCCCGAAACGACTAAAGAAAGCGCAGGATATTCAATCTCCTGAATAAGCCGATTTGCATAGATATGACCAGCGATATGATGCGTACCGACAATTGGTATTCCATGTGCGAAAGCTACAGCCTTCGCCGCATTCACACCTATTAATAGTGCCCCTACAAGGCCGGGACCTTCTGTAACGGCAATGGCATCCAAGTCTTCATATGTCACACCCGCTTGCAGCAGTGCTTCTTCAAGAACAATAGTAATTTGTTCTACATGATGACGGGAAGCTATTTCCGGGACGACACCGCCAAAACGTTTATGACTTTCTATTTGTGAAGCCACGACATTACTCAGTATTTCCGTTCCATTTTTTATGACGGCTGCCGCAGTTTCATCACAGCTTGTTTCAATTCCTAATATAATTTGATCTTTTTTCATGAAAAATTCACCCACATAACATAAGCATCCTCTTGATTGTCTGTATAATAATTCTTTCGGATTCCGCCCTTTTGGAAACCAAGTTTTTCATAAAGCGAAATGGCTACGGCATTACTGACACGGACCTCAAGTGTCATCCTCACCACACCCATTGAAATGGAGATTTCAATCATCTTCCTGAGCAAAGCTTCTCCAAGCTTTTGCCCTCGGTATTCTGGTAATATCGCAATATTGGTGATGTGCGATTCATCAATGACGATCCAGGCACCGCAATAACCGGCAATTTTCCCTTCATCCTCTATCACCATGTATACAGCATATTGATTATGATTCAATTCATTAAAAAAAGCTTCCCGGCTCCAAGGCAAAGTAAAGGACTGCTTTTCCACGTTAAGCACTTGGTCGATATCTGCCGTATTCATCTTTCGGAACGTCAATGTTTTACTCATAATGATCGTCGCTTTCCTTGTTTATTTCCCCTGCTGTTCAAGCCACTTAGCTTCTGCTTCAGCCATGCGGATATAATTCGGTACAAACTGGTGAACATCCACTTCAGCCTTATCAAGACCAATGAAGGCCAGTTCGCTTGGCCTTGAATTATATGACTGTACTGGAGCAAATACCGCTAATTCACCTAATGCATCGGTAATTGCAACCCGATGGATGTCAACATCTTGACCAACAAATAAAACAGGACGATTTAATTCCTTCAATTGATTCGCCCACTCAGAGGATAGAATATTACAATCTTCAATGACTGTCTTTAAAGAATCCTTTTCCATTTCATATAATCCAGTATAAATCTGCCCTCTTCTTGCATCGAACAAGGGAGATATCAACCCGTTAAAATAACGTCCATTAGCTGCTAAAACCTCTAAGCTGGAAACACCTGATAACGGAATCTGAAGCGTCCAGGCCAAGCTTTTCGCTATCGTCACTCCAATCCTGACCCCTGTATAGGAGCCTGGACCTTGAGCGACCACTATCTTAGTCAATTCCTTCGGTTTAGTATCACAGTCCCTCAGCAGTGTTTCAATTGCTGGCATAACCCGCACCGAATGGTTTTTCTTTAGGTTCGTCGTATACTCACCAATTACTTGATTCCCGTTTACAAGTGCAATACCTAATGTGAAATTCGATGTATCTATAGCTAAAACCTTCATCAAATAATCTCCTTACATAACTTTACATATCGTTCGCCTTTGGCTTCCAAAACAATACGCCGGCTTGTATCGCCCAAACGATAGATATAAATGGTCAAGATTTCCTCTGGGAGGTGATCCTTTATTAAATGGGCCCATTCAACGACAGTCACACCATCACCTTCAAAATATTCATCAAAGCCTAAATCTTCTTCCGATTCACTTACCCGATAGACATCCATATGATACAAAGGTAAGCGACCCATGTACTCCTTTATTATAGTAAAGGTAGGGCTATTCACCATTCTGGTAACACCCAATCCTTTAGCCAGCCCTTTTGTGAATGCCGTCTTCCCTGCACCCAAGTCACCTTCTAGAGCCAGCACATCTCCACTGGAAAGCTTTTGTGCCAATTTGTGCGCAAATTGCGCTGTTTCTTCCTCATTCTGAGAAATCCATTCAACATGTTGCATATATCAATCACCTTTATCATTATTAGGAAAACGTCCGTCCTATAGTTCATGTCGAGAACCATAAACGCAATATTATGGAACAAAAACCATTCTATATGTAGTTTACCTTGTTTCAAAAGAAGAAACAAATAAGTTAAGGACATATTATTCGAATAACAGATAAAACAAAAAAACGAAACCTAGGTTTCGTTTTTTTCATGATTGCGGGGACAGGATTTGAACCTGCGACCTTCGGGTTATGAGCCCGACGAGCTACCGGACTGCTCCACCCCGCGACGGTATAAATGTTTCTTTTATAAATGTAGTATTCCCGTTTATTCAAAAAGAATACAAAGATTATAGCTTGGCGGCGTCCTACTCTCACAGGGGGAAACCCCCAACTACCATTGGCGCTGAAGAGCTTAACTGCCGTGTTCGGAATGGGAACGGGTGTGACCTCTTCGCT
>NZ_JBFUIQ010000164.1:0-6961 GCF_056401795.1 Peribacillus sp. P4_D6 | reverse complement strand
CTTCCAAGTACACCACTTTTTTGTCGGCGTCATGTAAAATATTCGTTACCGCCAAACCATCCATCGCATCTTTGGAATATAAAACCGGCCCTTCATATTCAGGTGAAATTTTAAAATCGGTGAATTTACGGGATAATGCTGCCCCTCCAACTAAAATTGGGGTATCTATTCCCGCTTGCCTTAAATCCTGCGCGGTTAAAACCATTTGCTGTGCAGATTTGACAAGTAACCCAGATAGGCCAATGATGGTTGGCTCATGTTTTCGAACCTCTTCAATGATTTGTTGCGGTGCGACCTTTATTCCCAAATCAATGACTTCATAGCCGTTATTGGAAAGGATGATATCCACTAGATTTTTCCCGATATCRTGCACATCTCCCTTGACGGTCGCCAACAGGATTTTCCCTTTCTTAGCACTATCTTCAGCGTTTTCCATAAGTGGTTCAAGGTGTGCTACAGCCGCCTTCATCGCTTCAGCACTCTGAAGCACCTCTGCGACAATAAGTTGGTTGTCATTGAACAGCCGCCCCACTTCACTCATCCCATCCATCAATGGTCCATTGATGATTTCCAATGGGGTATCACCGCGCTCTATCGCTTCATTTAAATCATCAATCAATCCTTCTTTCGTTCCTTCGATAATATAGTTACCAAGACGTTCGTCCAATGGCAGGATCACACCATCATCCTTCTTCTCCGCTTTTTTTCCACGATAAAATTCGGTAAAAATCGCTAAAGTTTCAGTTGATGTTTCAAACAGGAGTGCCTCCGCCAATTTCACTTCCTCTTCCGGTATCAAGGCGAAACGTTCAAGTTTTTCTGTATTCACGATAGCATAATCGAGACCCGCTTTTGTACAATGGTAAAGGAAAACGGCATTTAATATTTCCCTTCCCCTCGCCGGCAGACCGAAAGAAACGTTGGAAATTCCAAGTATCGTTAGGCATTCCGGAAACTTTTCTTTAATCGCCTTTATTCCATTCACCGTCTCCAATGCAGATCCAATATATTGTTCATCCCCAGTGCCTACAGGAAATACCAGCGGATCAAAAATGATGTCATTTTTGTTTAGACCGTACTTATTGACGAGCAAATCCACAGACCGCGTAGCCACTTCCAATTTCCGTTCAGCATCGACGGCCATCCCAATTTCATCAATGGTTCCTACGACAACGGCAGCACCATATTGATGGACTAAGGGTACTATTTTTTCAAAGCGCTCTTCACCATCTTCAAGGTTTATGGAATTTATGATCGATTTTCCTTGTGAATGTTTTAATGCTTGTTCAAGTACGACTTCATCCGTAGTGTCGATGACCAATGGGACTTTCACTTTTTTGACGACCTCTTCTACAAATTCCTTCATGTCGCCAAGCTCATCCCCATCAGGATCGGCAAGACAGATATCAATGACATGGGCGCCTTTCTTTACTTGGTTACGTGCAATTTCGGCAGCTGGYTCGTAATGCTTTCCACGTATCAGCTCCTTGAATTTTCGGGAACCGATAACATTCGTTCTCTCCCCTACGAATAAAGGACGCATTGAATCATCATAAATTAGCGGCTCTATCCCTGATACGGCATGACCATGGGCAGCTTCCATAATTGTACGGGGCTTCATGCCTTCGAGTACCCTGGAAAGTTCTTTAATATGTTCTGGTGTCGTGCCACAACATCCGCCAATGATATTGACCCATCCCTTTTCGGCAAATTGCTTCATTTTCTCTGCCAGGGATGTAGGTGATTCATGATAGTGGCCTTCTTCATCAGGGAGCCCGGCATTCGGATAACAGCTGATGGCGCTATTTGATATATCTGCAAGTGTCCTGATATGGTCTATCATGAATTCCGGCCCTGTTGCACAATTAAGGCCGACAGCTACGGGCTTCATATGTTCAACCGATAAATAAAAAGCTTCTATGGACTGGCCGGCAAGTGTCGTGCCCATCGGTTCGATTGTTCCTGATATGATGACAGGCACATCTTTTCCCGTTTTAGCGAATGCTGCTTTGATTCCAGAAAAGGCAGCCTTGACATTAAGCATATCCTGACAGGTTTCCACCAACAGCAAGTCTACCCCGCCATCCAAGAGACCCAGTGCCTGCTCTTCATAAGAATCTGTTAAAACATCAAAAGTCGTTCCGCCCGTTACGGAAAGCGTTTTTGTAGTGGGGCCCATCGATCCAGCTACATATCTTGGCCATTCATCATTGGAATATTTTTCACAAGCTTTAACGGCAAGCTCAGCTGAAATTTTATTTAGCTTGTAGGCAATCGTACTTATTTGGTATTCCTCAAGGACGATGCTGGTCGCTCCAAAGGTATTTGTTTCTATGATATCTGCACCCGCTGCTAAATATTTTTCATGAATGGATTGGATGATTTCCGGTTGCGTCAGTGATAAATATTCATTGCAGCCCTCGAATTGTTCACCGCCAAAATCGTCTGCTGTCAAATTCTCCGCTTGTAGCATCGTTCCCATCGCCCCATCAAGTAGGAGAATCTTAGAATTTAACTGATCTTGAATCGCTTTTTTATTCATGTACTGCCACCTCTGATGTCTGTTTACTATCGACTTTTCTAATATATTTCGTTAGTTCCGCCGTCATTTCATAGCGAAGGAATGGAGTGATTAAATATATGCCCTTGAATTTTTCCCTAGCCGCGTCCACCAGTTCCCGCGCGATATTCACCCCTTCAATCCTTGACTTTACAGGGTCATCCCCCGCTAGAGCCATGGCCCTTCTAACATTATCAGGCAATTTGATGCCTGGGATCTCATTATGGATGAATTCGGCGTTCCGGGTGCTTGTTAAGGGCATGATACCGATGAAAATCGGGGTTTCCAGATGTTTTGTCGCTTCATATACTTCTTCGATTTGCTCTACGGAATAAATTGGCTGTGTCAAAAAGGATTGAGCACCGCAGGCAATCTTCTTTTCCATTCTCAGTACGGCTTTATCCAGATATTTCACATTGGGATTAAAAGCTGCCGCAATTTTAAAATTTGCCCGTTGACCCAAACTTTGACCGGAATAGGAAAGACCTTCATTAAATTGTTTGACCATGCTTATCAGGTCAAAGGAAGATAAATCGTAAACCGAAGTGGCACCCGGGAAGTCCCCAATTTTTGAAGGGTCTCCGGTGATGATCAATATTTCGTTCAGCCYTACCGTCTGCAGACCCATTAAATGTGACTGCAGGCCAATCAAATTTCGATCACGGCATGTTATATGCACCATCGGATTTATATTCAATTGGTTCTTCAGTAAATTAGCCAGTGCATCATTCGATATCCTTGGTGAGGCAAGTGAATTATCCGCTAATGTAATGGAATCGACCCCTGCTTTTTTCAAAACCTCAGCACCAGTCATGAAACTCTCTATCCCTAGCTTTTTCGGTGGATCAAGCTCAACGAGAATCGTCCGTTCCGTTTTGGCCTTTTCGTAAAGGGGAAGTTCCAATTCCCTATCGTTCACCTCAATTACTTCTATTTCACGGGATTTCGTAAATTTCTCTTTCACGGGAGCCAAACTTCCAATTGCATGCTTTACAGCTTGAATATGCAGTGGAGTCGTTCCACAGCACCCTCCTATGATCGCGGCGCCTTGCTCACGAAGTTCCAGGGCACTAGAACCGAAATATTCCGGTACAGCTTTATAAACGAGCCTCCCATCGACATAATCCGGCAGGCTGGCGTTAGGGTAAATGGCAATCGATGCTTGCTTTGGCAAACTCACTTCTTCCAAGGCCCGAATCATATGATGTGGTCCAAGGCGGCAATTCACACCAACCACATCGGCACCCAATTGCTCGAGTTTTTGAAAGGCTTCATTTAAATGGATTCCATTTTGAAGATTACCCAGTTCATGCATCGAGACATTTGCGATAATCGGAAGTCCGGTTTCATTTTTAACGATTTGCAGGACGGTTTCCAGTTCTTCCAGGTCATAAAATGTTTCCAGGAGAATCCCATCAGGATTTTCCATCAACAGACTGTATAGCTGTTCACGAAAACCCCGTTTTATCTCTTCCATGCTTAAATCCGATTTCCTGATACTCCGCTGTGCCCCTATGGTGCCGAAGACGTATGCCTTTCCTTTTGCCGCTTTTTTAGCAAGAATGACTCCCTGGCGATTGATTCTGCTCACTTCATCTTCAAGTCCATACCGCTTCAATTTATTGAAATTGGCTCCGTATGTATTCGATTGAAGGATATCTGCACCAGCTTCCAGATAGGCTCGATGGATGGACTCTATTTGATCTGGGTTCGTGCAGTTTAATTCCTCATAACATTGATCAATGCCATTAGAGTAAAGCAAGGTTCCCATTGCCCCTTCCCCAACCAGCATTCTTTCTTTTAATTCTTTACGAAAATTCATCATTACACCCTCTCTCAAAAACAATCCTGTTTTTGTCGTATTCTATGAGTATGAGAGAAAAGGAAAAAAAACCTTCTCAAAGAAGAAGGTTTTTGAAACATTCTCCTCATCTATCAAGCTCTGCTTGCTGGATTTAGCACCTTTGCGTAAGCTGGTTGCTGAGGTTTCTTCGGGCCAGTCCCTCCACCTCTCTCGATAAGATCCATTTATATAATTTTCATAAGATTTCAAAATTTGATTATATTTAATTTACATTAATAGTCTGTCAATTTCAATACCTGATCGACATTTTTTTCACTTTTGCAAAAATCATTCAATCTTTTGCTGCTTGAACCCTCTTCAAGATCCTTTGTTTCCAGTCTTCCGCTAACGAGTCTAGTGTAAGTAAAGCCTTAGCACCTTCAAGCCCATCCCGTTTATGAAGGATGACCTCTGATGCGTAATGGACAGAAATTTTTTCTTGTAGACGATCTATCAGCACAATCTCGTTTTGTTTATTTATCGTTCCTTCTTGAAGTACTCTTGCAAAATAACCAGTGAAACTCGTTTTCAGCACGAGTTCCAAAAACTTAGGTTCTTGATTGAAGAGGGAAATGGTTGAACAAGGTATCCTCCCTTGGTTAATTTGAACAATCACATCGCCCATTTGATAAATATCGCCGATATATGTTGTTTCTTCCTTCATCCCCGCTATAGTTAAATTTTCACCGAATGCAGGGATATCCAGCTCTTTAGAGAATTTTTCATTCCATAATGAATAATGCTCAAATGGGTAAAAGCACAAARCCCGATCAGGACCTCCATGGAACTTTACATTACCGACACCATCACCGATTATGCCAGCTTTAGTCACTTTCAAATTATCCTGTGCTTGTTTATCCATGGCTGAAAAGATATCGATATTCGAAAAAATTTCATGTTTCGGCTTCCCCGCATGTAGTGATTTGATTTTCCCATTTTCCATTTTGCATCTTCCATTCATATTAAATTTATATCGTCCTATATGTATAAATTATACTAAAAATCCATTTTATTCAGTACCTTTTTATATGTATATGAAATGAAAAAGCCATATGCGGCGTTAATGGGCTAAATATCATTGATTTCCAGAAAAATTCATAGGTTAGTTTCAGTAATTTAGTTGCTATTTCAGAATTAAATATGGTAGAATATGAACACAATATATAGTCGAAAACTACAACCGTTCGCCTATATGTTGATTTTCACGATTGAATTCCTCATTGTCGCTCTTTAGGGAGCGAATTTTTTTTGCTTTCGTTAATATCCACTATTTTCCTGTAATTCCATTCAGTTTCTTGCATCGTGATCGACTCACCTATTTGTACTTTCCTTCCCTCTTTATCAAGACCTTTTCATCTTATTAGAAGCCTGATTCCTTGCAAAAACAAGCAGAAAGCCGAGCGACATCGTCCGTCTTCCGCTCAGCTTCCTGTTTACGCTTGTTTCTTTTTTTTCGGTGCCGCTTTCTTTCGGGTCGTCTTTTTCTTTTCCGGTTCATCATGTTTTGTACGGTCTATGGATGCTTGTAGTGCCTCCATTAAATCAGTTACATTGTTGGAAACTGGTTCTTTTGTTTTCGCTGTAATCGTCGTCTGACCCGTTTTCTTTGATTCAATCAATTCTAGTAACGCGGTTCGATAGTCATCGGTGTATTTTGTCGGATCGAAAGTAGTCGTTAATTGATCTATCAATAATACGGCAGTATCGATTTCTTTTTTTACAATGGTATCATTGGCAGGGATATTCGGAACATCCGCTGTGGAGCGGACTTCATCCGGATAATGAATCGTTTCCATAACCAAGGTATTATCAACGACTCGGATCACCGCCATTTGTTCTTTGGAGCGAATGATGATTTTTGCCAACCCCACCTTATTCGATTCCTTGAGGGCCTGCCTCAAAAGGGAATAAGCTTTTATCCCCCCGTCATTTGGGGACATGTAATAACTCCGGTTAAAATAAATAGGATCTATTTCTTCAATTTTAACGAAATCCACGATTTCCACGGCTTTTTCTTCGTTTTGTTTTTTCAGTTGTTCTAGTTCATTGTCTTCCAATACAACAAACTTTCCCTTTGTATACTCAAAAGCGCGAACTATATCATCCTTCCCCACTTCTTTCTCGCATACTGGACAAACCTTTTCGTATTTAATCGGTGTATGACATTCCTTATGCAACGTCCTTAAAGATATATCCTTATCCTCCGTTGCAGCATGAAGTTTGATCGGAATGTTCACCAAACCGAATGATATGCTCCCCTTCCACATTGTATGCATATTCGTCACCTCATAACTTATTTTTGATGAGAAGAACAATTTTATTATTCCCCTTTGTTCAAAAAAAACCGAAAAAACAATTGCCAACTCTAACACTTCGTTTTTTTGGCAAAATAATGTTATCAATTATTTGCGGAGGTAAGTACAAAAATGAAACCGATGCTGCCTACCTATTACCCTGAAGCCCCCAACTCCAATGATTGGCGTTATGAAGTCAAGTATGACGGCTTTAGGGCTATTTTAACGATAGACTCCGATACCATAAGCATTTCAAGTCTAAAT
>NZ_JBFUIQ010000163.1:0-6991 GCF_056401795.1 Peribacillus sp. P4_D6 | reverse complement strand
CCCCAGAAACGGCAAATACGCTGAAAAATCTGCTTCTCATACTTGGCACATTAGGGACACTTAATGTTCAGCAGCTTGAACCGCTAATCCTCAAAGTCAACTCAGGGATTGCCCGTGTGGCCGAAGCTGATAAAACGCCAGAAAAGCCAAGTTATTTAGCGTTACTGCGTTCCTTGAATGACCAAGAAGTCAAACAAGCCATGACCTTCCTGATGACTTTTATTAAAGGAATGGGAGAAGATACAAGCGATTTAGAAAGAACCACCCAATTACCGGAGAATCAGCATTTGCATAAAACGAATGAAACAGCGGAAATAGAACGGCCCACCTCCAGAAAATCATACGGATCAAGTATTCCCGGTAAAAGCGGAAACGATAAAAAACGAAACACCGGTTGGTTTTGGATTGCAGCTGGAGTTTCACTCGTAACGATTCCACTAACCTTAGCTAAAAGTAAGAAATAAAGTGCCTTGCTCGTTAAACTTATTGAAATGGACGTAGAATCGTAGAAGAAATTGACTTTGTTTTTTGAGAACCCACTAAAAATATTTAAGCCGATGATCGCCAAAAGGGAATGCATCGGTTTTTTTCGATGAACGTGCTATCAAAATTTCTCTCGCCATCCTTTTATTACATATACTTATATGAGATACAAATAATAAAAGCAATCATAAGTGAAACGAACACACACTTAATTATTAAGGGGCGGAAAAGTTAGAATAGGATGCTCTTTTAAAAGAGCTAAAGAAAACCTACAACCGATGGCACCTATTATGTGAGGGAGTGAAAATGTAAAGAGATTGATGAAAGAGCTCGGTCATAGTTCAGATTTGTCCGTGCGAATGATAGAATCTCCACACCAAAAATCGGTAAAGCCAACTGTAATCCACCTTGACGGATTGGCAGATGGTAACATCATTATGGCATGGAAAGAGTTGATTCCTACAGGTATCACCGTGCCTTTTGGAGAATTGATTATGATTACGATGATACTTCCGTATTTGAATAAAAAGAGTTCTGCCGTTAAAGTGGGCCTCTTTGCATAATTATAGGTGGGGTTTCCTTAACCCTCAATTCGATCGTTCTTTGTCAGTATTAGGTCCTTATTGTTAACCGCATATATAAAACAAAAAATTAAACCAGCTGCTTCATGAAGATGGAGGCTGTCGGTTTTTTTTTACTGAGAATACGTTCAAAATAAGAAAGATTATAGTGAATGTAATGAGTAGAAAGTAATCTTCTCCACGAGCTACGATCAAATATTGTTTGATTCTAAAGAAAGAGCCATATATTCAAGCCCTGTAGGTTGTCGAGGAGTATAATAAGTAAATACGTGCCTAAAAAACACAATGATGGTAGCGCTCTTATCACAGTATCACCTCATTCTTTTATCTTAAAGCGTGGTAAATACTTTAAAATTATGTACGAAAGTCGTACCAGAAAGCCATTTTAGTATACTTGACATTTTAAATCCTAATAATTAAGGAAACTTATGCTTGTAGAAACAGCTTACGTGCCATAAAATGGGGGTATTAAAAGGAGCAAGGAGTGTAAAAATGAATCTGAAATTAATGACGGTCACTATGGGAATCTGTTTTTCGATAATACTTTCAGGTTGTTCAAGTGAAGAGGAAAGAGTTGTACAAAAAGAAAGCGGCCATGAAGGACATTCAGAGCATACGGTATCCGGAGATCTTCAGGAAGAGACAAGCAGTAAGGAAATAGCACCGGATTTCTTAGCTGAAAAACCAGAGGATATGAAGACAATCTATTTAGCTGTTGCACAAAATAAAGATTTACTAGAAAAAATACCTTGTTATTGCGGTTGCGGAGAGTCAGCTAACCATAAAAATAATTATGATTGCTTTATCCATGAGAATAAAAAAAATGGGGAAGTGGTTTGGGATGACCACGGGACAAGATGCGGAGTTTGCTTGGAAATTGCTGCGCAATCCATATTGGACTTGAATGATGGCATGAGCGTCAAAGAGATCCGGAATAAAGTCGATGAAAAATATAAAAGCGGATATGCCAAACCAACTCCTACTCCTGAAGTGTAAGCACAAAAAAAGTATGAAAAATCCAAGTGAAAATGAGTGTTTGGAAAATGCGGCTTTTGCCCGATATTCATTCGGAAAAAGGCCGTTTTTTTAATTTCTCGGAGTTATGGATTCTTTCACATTTATAATATTGGTCTCATAGGGGAATACTTCCATTAAATATTCAACGTGAAAGGAGCTATCACTTTGACATTAATCCGCCTTGGTTATGTAGCCATGAGTAATCATGTGCCAAACTGTTCACCATCCCAAACGATGACTTTTGCTCAGTTTTCTAAAATTAAGGACAGAGATGCAGCGCTTAGGAAGCTCGAACGCATTTCAATATCCAATCTTCATAATTGCTGGCGTTTACTGATTCATAACGAAGCCAATAATATTCAGTTCTTTAGGCTTTCTTCAAAACTTATCCCTTTAGCCAATCATCCGGAAATTCCAGAATGGGATTACATAGAAGCTATTTCAGAAGAACTGGCTAAATTAAAAACATTCATAAAGAATCACCCCAAAATAAGGATAGATTTTCATCCAGATCATTTTGTCATCTTGAATAGTTCAAATATCGATATTCTGAAGACATCCTTAAAAACATTAAGGATGCATTATACATTATTAAAAAAAATGGGAGTGGATCCCGAACATCGCTGTGTTTTACATGTTGGCGGGGGGTACGGCGAGCATGTACAGGCATTAGAGCAGTTTATCCATAATTGGGGTTTGATTCCGGAATCGATTCAAAGAATGGTCATTCTGGAGAATGATGATACTACCTTTACTTTGTCGGAAACCCTTTATTTATGTGAAAAATTGGGAATACCAATGGTTTTTGATTATCACCATCACCTCGCACATCATTTACCAAATGAAGATTGGAAAAATCATTGGGACCGAATATTGACTACCTGGAGTAATTCCAAACTACACCCTAAAATGCATATTTCAAGTCCAAGGTCCGATAAAGAATTTCGAGCACATGCTGACTTTGTGGATACTGGAATGTTCATGGAATTTTTGCAACAAATTAAGGGAAGCTTACCACATCTCGACTGCATGATTGAAGCAAAACAAAAGGATGGAGCGCTTTTCCAGCTGATGGATGAGCTGAAAAGTCACAAAGACATAGAAATCATTGATGATGCCAGTTTTTATATTCATTAATGGATTGGGGGATATTTGACAAAGGGAAGTAAATGAGATTCTCTTTATCAAATACCCATTGTTTACATAACATAATTATTGTTAATAGATTGGTCGCTATTCCTGTATTCGAATTCCGTTATCAATGAAAAATTGTTTAGAAAGAGCGAGGGGGTAAAAAGTCATAATAGTCATTGCAAAACTTCTTCATTCACAATCTGGTTAGCGGGGGGGCAGTGGCTCTTTTTTTTATAATTGGGAATACGATAGTTGTTCTGTTGTCTGTTTGAGCAGCTTTCATTTTCCTTTGGCTGCCCCTCTCCAAGGTTCATTTGTTTTTACAGGAATATATTGTAATCATAGCCGAATATTCCATAGCAATCGGCATTTTAAAGCAGACTATGTCAAAAATTAGAAAAATAGTTATTTTTTAATATTTTATAGACAAAATACAATAAAAGTTCAAAAAAACGAGCTCCATATTTGGCTTTTAAAGCTATTGTTTTAACTCATTGGAGTCATCAGTCAAGAACCGATTAAAAGCGCTCTATGAAGCTATAAGCCGGTGAAAGGAGGGTAGTAGATTATAAACTCTTTTTGGGTCACTTTTGTTAGAATATTCCGAATGTAACAAAGGACCTCTATTGATACATTCGGAATCCCGTTAAATCAAGGTTTATAAGCGTATCAAAATTTATAAAACTTGCCTTTTTTTAAGCTGTTCACGTACAATGAAAGAAGGAGAAAGGGGAATGAGCCGTTCATGCAAGCAACCTCTCAAAGAATTAAAAATGTTCAGCCGATACGCAGGTTGGATCACATAGAAAAGATGAAAAAATCACTATTAAAATATTGCAGCTACAGGGATTATATGATGTTTTCAATCGGGATAAACATCGGATTACGTATAGGGGATCTTTTACAATTGCGAGTGAAAGACATCCTTGAGGGTACGCATATAGTCATTGTGGAGCAAAAAACAGATAAAATTAAGCGGTTCCTTGTCAATCCTCAGCTTCGTAAGGAAGTTAGGAAGTATGTCCGCAAATCGAACCTGAAAAATGAACAGTATTTATTTCCAAGTCGAAAAGGTAATGGTCCAATCACCAGGGTGCAGGCCTATCGAGTTCTGAACAAAGCGGCTGAAATGGCAGACATTCCGGATGTCGGTACACATACCCTCCGAAAAACCTTCGGCTATTTGCATTATCAAAAATTTAAGGATATCGCTCTACTGCAGCAAATCCTTAATCATTCCAATCCCAAAGATACGATGATTTACATAGGACTCACACAGGATTTAATGGACGAAACATTAATGGATTTCTATTATTAATTGAACGGACGAAGACAACTCCTGTATTTTTCATTCTTTTTATATGGATAACACAGTCCTTAAATAGAGCATTATTATAGAGAAACATTATTTCGTTATATCTGAAAGGGGAGATAAAACCGGCATCATTGGTGCGGAGAGGTGAAAGGAGTTTCGGAGGTGGATAAGCTCCTTATACTAAGAAAATGGCCTCCTATGAGGATTTTTGAAAAATATAAGAGTTTTGTTAGGGCAACAGTTTTAAATCAACCGAATGACTTTTCAAAAAAGACTAGAATATATAGTCTTTTTTTGATGTCACCAGTACTGATTTTTATCGCTTAATTTCTTATTAAAATAGTATATTAGAAATACTTTTTCTTCTAAAAGTCTGTTGTTCTCCTATTTAACAAATAATTAATCGGAAAGTTATCGGCAATGAATGATTGCTGCAAAGTTAAGTTACTATAATTTTATTATGTTAACTAAAATAATCTTATCCTATTGTTAAAGGACTCCTCAGATGAACTGCACCTCAATCCTTAAAGAAAATCACATAATTGGGGTGCAGTATAGAGTTGTTGCCAGGAATATTGATAATAAGTTCGGTTATAAGGTACTCTTATTCGTCATCTTATCTAGCTCCAAAGGTAAAAAAGCATACTCCCCGTCTTTAATTATCTCACATTTCCGAACTGGAATTGGCTGTTTAAAAATAGGCCCATCTATTACTGTTGTATGAAACTCTCCACCTTCGCCGCAGGGGTCAATGCCGCGAGCTTCAAGTTCCTTCAYGTATTCATGGGTTAATGTTCGTCCTAAATCATCCTCTCGCATTCCCAATGATAAATTAACAGTTACAATGATCGTAACGAATCCTAGATTGATGAACTCTTCGACAGCTTCATGATGGTTCATTTCCCATAAAGGCATTCCAAGCTTCAACCCGGCATTCTTCGTAACCTTTTCATGCCAACAACCATGGGCAGGCATATCCAGGTCTCCAGTTACCAACACTTCTGCTCCTTGATTCTTTGCATCTTCTAAAAGGCGCATAAATACCTTTTCATAATCAGTCCAACTGGCAGCTGCAGTATATACAGGCAAACCTATTGATTCAGCTTGGGCTTTTATGAGTTCCGGAGGCATTCCATGGGATCTGGAACGTTTTCCTTCCTCCTCCAGCATGACAATCAGTCCTACAGCTTCTCCAACCTTCAATGCCTTATATAAGGCTAAGACACTATCCTTTCCTYCGCTAAATGATGCTATGAATTTATGCCCGTGAGCACTATTTTTCCAATCGATTAATTCTGCCATGCAATTTTCCCCTTTATTCTAATGACTTTTACCAATTTCAAATTTTGTATTTCATAACTATATTTGTTTGATTTTAACACGCTTGGAGCCTGCAGATAAGATATTAATGTATCTTGATACAAAAAGACTTGATTTGGATGGAATTTCATCCTAAAAAAACTTCTCTATACTTAACTGAACAATATAAGATGATTATTTTAAATCACTAGTGTATAGCTACATATAAATGAATGCCATAAATTATCTTTATATGAGAGAAGTAGATGTTTACCTAGTATTGTATCCAGTGTTTTTTAAATTGGATACAATTTATTTAATTTTCTGTATTGTAATCGCTTCATTAAGTTGATATAGTTAAAATTGTATCCAATATGGAAAGGTGGACGTTAAATTGGATAATGCTAATTCTAAAAGAGATAAATCTACAATCGTAAAAAATGTAACGAAAAGTCTTAGGAAAGCGATTTTGAATGGGACGTTGAAAAAGGGGGAGCGACTCATCCAAGAGGAGTGGGCCGATCGCCTGGAAGTAAGCAGAATGCCCATTCGTGAAGCCCTTACACAACTTCAAATGGAGGGGTTGGTGGAAATGGTTCCTCATAAAGGTGCAATCGTCACACCGATTACCCGGGATGATATTGAAGAAATTTATCATACCAGGTCTCTGCTTGAAGGCCTTGCTGTAGAAAAGTCGCTTCCTTATTTAACAAAGGAGGATAAAGAAAAATTAAAGGGAATTTTGATTGAAATGGAAGGGATTCAGTTATCTGATGAAACCAATGAACATTATATCCTTTTGAATGCGGCTTTTCATGAAACCCTCCGAAAAGGGTGCCCGTGGCCAAGAGTTCAAAAAATGGTAGAAACGTTGGGTATCTCACCCATTGCGCCGAATTTGCTGATTGATTATTACCCAGAAACGCAACGGGAACACCGGATGATATATGAAGCGGCACTAAGAGGGGATCCTGCAGAACTAAGGGCAGCAGTAGAATTTCACATCTTACGGACTAAGAACAATTTAATTACGTATATGGAGTTGCTGAATACTAAAAATCATTTATAAAAGGAGTGTTAATTGTGTATGATTTCGCAATTGTTGGCGGGGGAATTGTAGGTTTATCGACGGGAATGGCCCTTTATCAGCGGTTTCCTAATG
>NZ_JBFUIQ010000162.1:0-7137 GCF_056401795.1 Peribacillus sp. P4_D6 | reverse complement strand
GAAAGCGAGTACCTGGAGTGGAAATCACGTTCAAATTGTACAAACCCATAATAAACTGTGGACATGAAGATCGTTTTTTCATTTTTGTACCAGTAACCCCTTATCTTTTCTTTGCGAATAAAAGCATAAAAGTAGCGAACGGGCCCAAAAATAATGATAGCAAGAACCAGTTCAGCGCCGTTCTATTTTTTCCTTGAGCAAGTCCGGCGTTTATGAGTGCCAATGTCCCCCAACCTACAAAATAATACTGATCCAACTCCTTCACACCTTTCCTTTTCCTCAAATCATTATGGCATTCCTATATGAATATTCCTGCTATTTCTTGAAATGCCTAATACATGCAGGGAACAAATTTTTAAGCTGAGTAAATAATTAAAACAAAGTTGATTGGAGAGCATGGTGCGGGACTCATGCGGGAAAAGCGCGTCTAGGGGAGACCCCGCAGGCGGAAGCYGAGGAGGCTCCCGAGACMGYCCGYGGAAAGCGAGAATCTGAAGTGGAAAGTAAGTCCACCACCAAATAACATTTCATTGTTCAGCTGTGACATTCCGAGCCACTTTTTTAGACAAAAGGGTTACAAACTGAATTTTTTTATACAAAGTTGATTGGAACGGAAGGGGCGAGACTCCTGCGGGAATACGTGTCCAAGGGAGACCCCACAGGCGCAAAAGCGCCGAGGGCGGACCGCCCGCGGAAAGCGAGTCCCTGGAGCGTAAATCAACGTCTAAATTGTACAAGCCATATAAAGACTGTGGGCAAAAGGAGTTCGGAAACATATCTTTCATCAAATGATGTTCCCGAACCAACTGACCCCAAGCAGCACCATCAACTCCTCGAGTATGGTTTCTAAGTTAATAAATAGTTGATTGGGGAGTAAGGTAGCGGGTCTCTGCGGGAATAACGCATCAAAGGGAGTGCCTGAACTGGAGCGGAAATCAATATGCCCTCAAAAAAACTTTAGACAAAGATATCACTATTTTCCTATTAAATAATACCTGTATATTGACAAAACTAGTGCATTTTTGCCATAAATAGAGTATTGATGTATGTAGTTTTGCAAAAAACATGTAATTATTTGTTGATTTTAGTATAATGTTCGAAGCAAAGATTAATTAGAGAAAAGCATCATCTAGAAACCATTCTGTAGTTGGTGTGAGTTTGCAGGGGGAATGAACATGGATGAAAAAGATAAAAATCTATCTAAAAAGGAACATATCCGAATGAAATTGTTAGAACAGCAAGGAGAAGCCAAGCTGGTTCGTAAAATCATCATGATTACGATCGCTTCGCTTATTTTACTAATCGGGATAGTTGGTCTTGTGGGCTTTTTATATATCAACTCAGCCATGAAACCAGTCGATCCGGATGATGACACCATCAAGAAAGTGAAAATCCCGATCGGTTCATCCGTTAACGGAATTTCAACGCTGCTTGAAGAGCAGGGAATAATCAAGGACGCACGCGTATTCAAATATTATATTAAATTTCGCAATGAATCCGGTTTTCAGGCAGGGGAGTATAAATTATCACCTTCGATGCCGATTGAAGATATTGTCACAAGCATCAAAACCGGAAAACTCATGAAGGAAGCGGCAATGAAGATAACGATTCCTGAAGGGAAGCAGCTAATCCAAATTGCCGATATCATCGCGGGGAAGACGGGTGAAGATCCGAAAAAGGTCTTCAAGAAATTGAATGATAAGAAGTTCGTTAATTCCATGCAAGAGCAATTTCCGCAGCTATTGACCTCGGAAATTGAAAATGAAAAGGTTTTATATCCGCTGGAAGGGTACCTTTTCCCAGCTACTTATGACTTTTATGAAGAAAAGCCGACCCTGGAGTCGATCGTCATCGAGATGCTGAAGAAAACCGAAGAAACTTTGCAGGCTTACGAGGGCCAAATGGATAAGAACGATTATTCCGTACACGAGATGCTGACCTTCGCTTCGCTTGTCGAAGAAGAGGCGACGGCACAAGTCGATCGCGGAAAGATAGCTTCCGTCTTTTACAATMGTATTAAGGAAGGTATGCCGCTTCAAACGGATCCGACCGTTTTGTATGCGAAGGGTTCACATAAGAGCAGGGTGTATTATAAAGACCTTGAGGTGAAATCCCCTTATAATACGTATAAGAACAAGGGGCTTCCGCCAGGGCCGATTGCAAATGCCGGAACGACATCGATCGATGCGGTATTGAAACCTGAGAAAACGGATTACCTGTACTTTTTGGCAACACCTGAAGGGGAAGTCCTTTACTCCAAGACCTTGGATGACCACAATAACAAAAAGGCAGAGCATATTTCCAATAAATAAATAAAAAAATGCAAAGACACCGAGGGGAGAGAGATATTACTTTCCCCTTGTTTTTATGATAGAATAGTACAAGTGAATTTTTGATCCGATTCTTATCGGTGACGTAACTCGGCGAATGCCGGGTTTTATTTTGAAAGATAAGGAAATGTAGATCGTCAAGCATACTTGTTTCAGCTCCTTGTGAAGAAATTGTTTAATCAATTTTTTCATGTTACTGACCAAGCGCTTTTGTTTTCCTTATAAATGGAGGAAACGTTTTGAACGGAAAAATAGAACAATATCTTCATTCCTTAATTCCGGAGCGTACGGGTTTGCTTAAGGAGTTGGAAGATTTTGCGATGGAAAATAATGTGCCGATCATGGAGCCCGAAGGAATTGAAGTGCTGCTTCAGATTTTARGGCTTCATCAGCCAAAAGCGATATTGGAAGTAGGTTCGGCAATTGGCTATTCGGCCATAAGGATGGCTGAGACCCTTCCGGAAGCTCAAATCGTCACACTTGAACGGAATGAAGCCCGCATTGAGCAGGCAAGGGCTAACTTCAAGAAGGCGGGACTGTCGGAAAGGATCACCCTCATTGAAGGGGATGCCCTTGAAGCGGGACCGAAAGTGATGGAGCATGGTCCGTTCGATATCATCTTCGTTGATGCAGCTAAAGGGCAGTACAAGCGATTCTTTGAACTGTTTGAACCATTCCTTGCTGATGCTGGCATCATCATTACTGACAATGTTTTATTCAAAGGCTTGGTTGCCGAAAACATTGAAGAAATGGAAATGACGAGAAGAAAGCGAGCTCTTATCAAAAAAATCAGAGACTTTAACATCTGGTTACATGACCATCCCCATTTCGATACTGTAATTTTGCCGATTGGTGATGGTGTGGCCATTAGTAAACATAGAGGTGACAAAAATGAAAAAGCCTGAATTACTCGTGACTCCGACAAGTGTCGATCATATAACAGAACTCATTGATGCTGGCGCTGATGCCTTTGTCATTGGCGAACAACGTTATGCACTAAGGCTGGCAGGGGAGTTCAATCGTGAAGATGTAGAGAAGGCAATTGAACTTGCACATGCTGCGGGCAAGAAAGTGTACGTATCCATGAACGCCATTTTTCATAATGAAAAAGTGGACGAGCTTGAAGGGTATGTTACATTCCTTAAAGAGGCTGGTGCCGACCGGATCATTTTCGGTGATCCCGCAGTCTTGATGGCTGTCCGTGCCGTGGCACCTGATATGCCCCTGCACTGGAATACAGAGATGACGGTAACGAACTGGTACACATGTAATTACTGGGGAAAACGCGGTGCTGTCCGTGCCGTTGCTGCCCGTGAGATAAGTCTGGACGAGATCGTGGAAATGAAGGAAAATGCCGAAGTGGAGATTGAAGTGCAAGTGCATGGCATGACATGCATGTTCCAATCGAAGCGAACGCTCCTAGGTAATTACTTTGAGTACCAAGGCAAGGCATTGGAAGTGGAAAATCGGAAGGAACAAAGAAATATGTTCTTGCATGATAAGGAACGCGAAAATAAATACCCGATTTATGAAGATGAAAATGGTACACATATCATGAGTCCGAATGATATGTGCATGATTGATGAACTTCAGGAATTGATTGAAGCGGAAATTGATTCACTGAAAATCGAAGGGTTACTACAAACTCCGGAATATGTCATTGAAATGACAAGGTTATATCGGGAAGCGATTGACGTATGTGCTGAAGACCCTGACCGCTATGATGATATCAAATCGGAACTTTTTGAAAAAGTCAAAGCGGTTCAGCCGGATAACCGTGAGTTGGATACTGGGTTCTTCTTTAAAGAATCGGTTTATTAAAGAAAAGGGTAAGAGAAAGAGGAGGAATAGCCTTGAATGCTATTGCTGATAAAATTTCCAAGATCGTTGATGGAAAGAGAGTCATTGTAAAAAAACCGGAATTGCTGGCTCCGGCCGGCAACCTGGAAAAATTAAAAATTGCCGTCCATTACGGCGCGGATGCCGTGTTCATTGGCGGTCAGGAATATGGCCTTCGTTCCAATGCCGGTAACTTCACGTTTGAGGAAATGAAGGAAGGCGTCGAATTCGCTAATAAGTATGGTGCCAAAGTATATGTAACCACAAATATCTTCGCACATAATGAAAATATCGATGGTCTTGATGAATATCTGGAAGGTCTTCAGGAGGCAGGGGTCCATGGTATCATCGTCGCCGACCCATTAATCATCGAAACCTGTAAAAGGGTCGCTCCGAAAGTCGAGATCCATTTAAGCACACAGCAATCGCTATCGAACTGGAAGGCTGTTCAGTATTGGAAAGAGGAAGGCTTGGAGCGTGTTGTTTTGGCACGTGAGACGAGTGCTGATGAAATCCGTGAAATGAAGGAAAAGGTCGATATCGAAATCGAGGCTTTCGTTCATGGGGCCATGTGCATTGCCTATTCTGGACGCTGCACCCTTTCGAACCATATGACGGCGCGTGATTCGAACCGCGGCGGCTGCTGTCAGTCTTGCCGTTGGGATTATGATTTATATGAGTTGGATCAAGATGGGGAAAAGGCTTTATTCGATAAAGAAGATGCTCCATTCGCAATGAGTCCAAAAGACTTGAAGCTGATTGAATCACTGCCTGGCATGATTGAAATTGGCATAGACAGCTTAAAAGTCGAAGGAAGAATGAAATCGATTCATTATATTGCAACGGTTGTCAGCGTGTATCGTAAAGTGATTGATGCGTATTGTGCCGATCCCGACAATTTCAAGATTAAACAAGAATGGCTGGAAGAGCTTGATAAGTGTGCGAACCGTGAGACGGCATCATCGTTCATGGAAGGGGAAATTCCTGGGTATAAACAGCAAATGTTCGGGAATCATACCGTAAAGACTCGCTTCGACTTCGCAGGATTGGTGCTTGATTACAACGAGGAAACTAAAATCGTCACCATGCAGCAACGTAATTTCTTCAAGCCTGGGGATGAAGTGGAGTTTTTTGGACCGGAAATCGAAAACTTCACTCAAAAAATCGGTACGATCTGGGATGAGTCAGGTAAGGAGCTGGAGGCAGCCCGCCATCCGCTTCAAATTGTCCRCATTCAAGTAGATAATAGAGTTTATGTGAACAATATGATGCGGAAGGAGAATTGATATGACAAGAAAGAAACCAGTGGTCATCGGAGTTACCGGAGGGTCGGGATCAGGTAAAACAAGTGTTACCCGTTCCATTTTTGAATTCTTCCAAGGACATTCCATCTTGATGATCGAACAAGATTATTATTATAAAGATCAAAGTCATCTGCCTTTTGAAGAGCGCCTGAAAACGAACTATGATCATCCGCTTGCATTTGATAATGATTTGTTAATCGATCACATTAACGCATTGCTGCGCTATGAAACGATAGAAAAACCGGTTTATGATTATTCGATCCATACGCGCTCGGAAGAAGTCATCACAGTTGAGCCACAGGATGTCATCATCCTTGAAGGGATTCTTGTACTGGAGGATGAGCGCCTGCGAGACCTGATGGATATGAAGCTATATGTCGATACGGACGCAGACCTGCGGATCCTTCGCCGGATGACCCGTGATATTAAAGAACGCGGCCGTTCCATAGATTCCGTCATCGAACAATACATCAGTGTCGTCCGTCCGATGCATAATCAGTTCATAGAACCGACGAAGCGTTATGCCGACATCATCATACCAGAAGGCGGCCAAAACCATGTGGCGATTGACCTTATGGTGACAAAAATTCAAACAATCCTTGAACAAAAGTCTTTTTTGTAATAACATAGCATAAATAATGATAGGTGCCATTTTCCTCCGTTTATTTAAAAATCCCATTTATTTAATGGGAAAGACTGGACAAATGTTGGAAAACGCAATACTCTATTCTTGATACAGAACGAACCGGCTGCTCACCGCAGTCGGTTTATATACTAAGGAACGGATTGTTTCTTAGTATCGAAGCGCGACTTTTTAAGTCGCGCAATTATATATTTTGACTCGATTTAGGGTTAAGCACTATATAGTACATAAACTTGTCACAGCGAATGCTTGCTGTAAAGAATTTGAAGGAGTGAAGGGTTTTGGCAATTGAAAAAGAATATCCAATGACTAAAGAAGGTAAGTTAAAGCTTGAACAGGAACTGGAACAGTTAAAAACGGTTAAACGTAAAGAAGTGGTGGAAAGAATCAAAATCGCCCGCAGTTTTGGCGACCTTTCCGAGAACTCAGAATACGATTCCGCAAAAGAAGAGCAGGCTTTCGTTGAAGGACGTATTACAACGATCGAAAACATGATCCGCAATGCAAAAATCATTGAAGGCAATGATTCGAATACAGATACAGTTTCACTTGGAAAATCGGTAACCTTCGTGGAACTTCCAAATGGTGACGAAGAAACATATTCCATCGTAGGAAGCGTTGAAGCGGACCCATTCGAAGGAAAAATCTCCAATGATTCCCCGATCGCGAAAAGCCTGATAGGGAAAAGGGTCGGCGACAAGGTATCGATCATGACACCTGGCGGCGAAATGAGCGTCAAGATTGTATCCATCGACTAAATAAAATGCAAAAGGGGATGTCCATCGGGGCATCCTCTTTTTATGGAAGGCTGTTTTCACATACTTTGTTGCTATTTACCAGTAGTGAGTTGTGGTTGATTTCCCCTCAAGATGCTCGCTTTCCTTGGTGCGGGCGGTGAGCCTCCTCGGCGTAAACGCCTGTGGGGTCTCACCTGTCCCGCTGCTCCCGCAGGAGTCTCGCACTTCCGCTCCAATCAACCTWAAATAGTTTCGTTTAAAAACAACAATCTTTACGTAAAGAG
>NZ_JBFUIQ010000161.1:0-7139 GCF_056401795.1 Peribacillus sp. P4_D6 | reverse complement strand
ACCTTGGACGTTGATTGGAACGTAGGGCACTCGCTTTCCGCGGGCGGTCCGCCCTCGGCGCATTTGCACCTGTGGGGTCTCCCTTGGACTCGCTATTCCCGCAGGAGTCTCGCACACCCGCTCCAATCAACATGTTTAAAAATTTGGATAGAACTCCTTTTGCCTACAGTCTTTTTTGTTTTAAAATAGATMTATTAAAATTTGAGGTGATGAGGATGCTTTCGAAACATCATCTTCAACGAGATCAACTGGTGCCGGCGAACCATTTGGTTCGTAAAATGGAGGCTTCCATTGATCCAGTCATCTAAAATGTGTAAAACCTTTATATGCGAAACGTAAAGAAACGATTGAGCRTGTATTCGCAGATGCAAAAGAAAAGCATTGTATGCGTTAGATAACTTTAAGGGGACTTAAAAAATTGTTGATGCAAGCGATGCTTACTTTCGCTGCCATTAATTTAAAGAAGATGGCCACKTGGACATGGCRAGGTCCTAAAATCCCGTAACATAGTGACTCGAAGAGCCCAAATCTCTTAACCTTTGGTCAAAATTTCAAAGGGAATTTTAAAAGGGGTTCGGAATTTTTTAATTCCGAACCCCTTTTGYCTACAAACTGAGACACCTGCAATGTCAGAGATGTCTTTTTGGTTTACATTCACTATTAATGAGTGGGGAAGAAAATCAGCTGAACCAAAAATATCAACCCAAAAATATATATGAGCGGATGTACCGATTTTCCTTTTCCGCTGAATACCTTCATTAGGGGATATGTAATGAACCCAATTGCAATCCCTGTAGATATACTTGAAGTAAGCGGCATCGTTAAAATGATCGCAAATGCTGGAAATGCCTCATCAAAAAGTTTCCAATTGACTTTAGCCAGACCTTCCATCATGAAACATCCCACGATG
Organism: Peribacillus sp. P4_D6; assembly: GCF_056401795.1. Lineage (NCBI taxonomy): Bacteria > Bacillati > Bacillota > Bacilli > Caryophanales > Bacillaceae > Peribacillus > Peribacillus sp. P4_D6. Next base: position 6,229 of record NZ_JBFUIQ010000161.1, on the reverse strand, counting down.
ATCAAAACGGGTGCTGTGATTGCCTGAACGGAAGAAATTGCCGATATCAATGGAGAAAAGAAAATCGATACAGCAAACAAGATGGCCACGACAGTAGCGGTCAATCCCGTACGTCCGCCTGCAGCCACTCCCGTACTCGATTCCACATAGGCAGTCGATGGGCTTGTACCAAACATCGAGCCGACTGTAGTCGCAATCGCATCACCTAAAAAGGCTTTCTTGGCACGAGGGATTTTCCCATCCTTCGTTAGTCCTGCCTGTTCTGTCACGCCAATCAAGGTGCCTGTCGTATCGAAGATCGTCACAAGTAAAAAGGCGAAGACAATTGAATATAAAGAATTCGTGAAGACCCCAGCGATATCGATATCGAAAAATACCGGTGTCGGAGGTACAGATAAGACCCCATCGAAGTCGAGCAAACCGATAATGTAGGCAATGATTGCCGTAACGATCATGCCAATGAAAATGGCCCCTTTTATATTACGGGCCATAAAAATCAAGGTAATGAATAAGCCTGCTAACGCTAAGACGGTTCCTGGCTGATGTAAATCGCCAAGCGTCACCATCGTTGATTCATTTGGCACTATGATTCCAGCATTTTTCAATCCGATAAACRCAATGAATAAACCAATTCCGGATGTAATGCCGTATTTTAATGAGTTAGGAATCGCATCAATTATCATTTTACGCAAGCTAGTCACGCTAATTAATAGAAATAGCAAACCAGCAATGAAAACCGTACCGAATACGGTCTGGTATGAAAGGCCCTGTGCCCCCACCACGCTGGCAAAATAAGCATTCAAGCCCATCCCTGGTGCTATCGCAATCGGGTATTTTGCAACGAGCCCCATGATTAGGGTACCAATCACCGCTGATATGACCGTTGCCATGAAAACTTGTTCAAATGGAATTCCGATTGAAGACAATAATGCCGGATTCACAATGAGGATATAAACCATAGTCAAAAATGTCGTAACACCCGCCATGACTTCTGTACGGACATCCGTCCCATTTTCTTTCAGGGAGAAAAACTTTTCCATAAACATATTTTAGACCTCCAGATCTAAAGGAATCACCGACAACCGTTTGCACGAAAAGACAAGGTGTCCTAATATTGTAATGCATCGACGTTTTTCCTGTTCATTATTCATTGAAAGAAAGATAAAAAAACGAATGAGAAACGCGACCTTTACTATAATATTCGTTTTTATCCCTAAATTCAACTAAAAATTCGGCCCCATCCCTAGTTTCATCTTAAATCACTTTTACTTTTTCCTAAAATCAGTATTTATTTTCAGCTCAATAAAAAAACCACATGAATCACTGATTCATGTGGTTTTTCATTTGCTGAAGAATCTTTTTCTCCAGCCTTGATACCTGAACTTGGGAAATGCCAAGCCTTGCCGCCACTTCCGATTGCGTCTGATCTTTATAATACCTCAGGAAAACAATCAGCCTTTCACGTTCATTCAATTCATGTATGGCTTCTTTCAAAGCGATTTGATCGAACCAGGATGTTTCATTATGGTCGGCAATCTGGTCAAGAAGAGTAATCGGATCTCCATCATTTTCGTAAACCGTTTCATGGATCGATGAAGGGCTCCTGCTAGCTTCTTGGGCCATGATGATTTCCTCTGGCGAAAGCTCTAGATGTTCCGCCAATTCATTGACAGTCGGAACGCGGCCATACGTCTTTGAAAGTTCCTCTTTGGCCCTGCGAATTTTATTCGCCATTTCCTTTAATGACCGGCTTACTTTAACCGTTCCGTCATCACGGATAAAACGTTGGATTTCACCAATGATCATAGGCACAGCATACGTTGAGAATTTCACTTCAAACGATAAGTCAAATTTATCCACGGACTTCAACAGACCTATACAGCCTATTTGATAAAGGTCATCTGGTTCGTAACCTCGATTGAGGAATCTTTGCACTACTGACCATACGAGCCTCAGATTGCTATTGACAATCAGATTCCTTGCATCTTGGTCACCGCTCTGGCTGCGTTGGATTAAATTCCGCAATTCCTCATCTTTTAAATGGGGCTGGCCTTTCTTGCTCTTCTCGTTTTTAACCTCCACATCCATATGCAAGTCTCCCTTAATTGCACAAAGCTCTGCTTGTAGTTAAGTGCTTTTTTAATCGAATGATCGTGCCTTCGCCCTTATGGGAAATTATATTGATTTCATCCATGAAGTTTTCCATGATGGTGAATCCCATACCGGAACGCTCAAGTTCGGGTTTTGTCGTAAATAACGGCTGTTTAGCCTCCTCGACGTCTTCAATGCCCAGTCCTTCATCCCGGATGGTCAATTCCACAGTATCGCCTTCGATGACCACTGAAATGTAGACCCAACCTTCCGGGTCACTCTCATACCCATGGATGATCGAATTCGTAACGGCTTCTGACACGACAGTCTTGATCTCTGTCAATTCATCCATCGTCGGGTCCAATTGGGCAATGAATGCCGCAACAGTTACCCTGGCAAAAGATTCATTTTGGCTAAGTGCAGAAAATTTCGTTTCCATTTTATTTTTCATATTAGGCAACCCCCAGTCTTTGCAAAGCGTTTTTTTCGGATAGTTCCATTTTAACAATTTTAAACAACCCTGACATCTCAAATAACCGCTTTACTGCTGGAGAAATTGCACAGACCACCATTTCACCTTGCTTTTTGTTTACCTGCTTATAACGGCCCAAAATAACTCCGAGCCCTGAACTGTCCATAAAATCCAATTCTTCCATGTTGAGGATGATATGCTTGATATTATGCTTTTGAATGGCTGCCTCTGCCTGATTTTTTAATTTTTCTGCTGTATGATGATCTAAATCACCTTTGAGACGAATGCACAATACTCGGTTTTTCGCCTCCATATTAATCGTAAGACTCATTATATACAGCCTCCTTCACTGTCTTATAAAGAGTCAAATTCTCTTTTTCACCTGCCGATTCCTCCTTACTAGCAAAACTAGTGGAGTTTCGCCTAAATTAGTACGATTAACAGGCAATGCGACAATTTATTCTATTTCGAATGGGTAAACATGCCGAAAGCCCGTTTATACAATTGCCACCAGCTGGCATTATCAACAGTTTCCTTCGCAACAATCGGAGATTCGACATATACCTTACCGTTTTTCTTCAATTCAAGCGTACCAATTTCATCACCTTTTTTAATCGGGGCATCCAAATCTTTATCAAGCGTGATTTTTTTTGTAAAGTCCTTTGCCGTTCCGTTTTTGGCTGTCAAAACTGAAATAGGTTCACTTGTGACGCCCACCACGGTTTTCTTTTGCCCTTTACTTACCTTGGCTTCACCTAACACCTCACCGCGTTTATAAATAGGGTATGTGATGTATTGTGAAAATGCATAATCTAACATCTTGGTAACCTGAGCGTTTCGTTCCTTTGGAGAAACGGCTCCGAAAACGACGGCAATGACACGCATATTCCCTTTTTTAGCAGTCGCTGTCAAACAATATTTCGCTTCATTTGTGAATCCTGTTTTCAGTCCATCGACCCCAGGATAAAATTTCACTAACCTATTTGTGTTGACAAGCCAAAATTTCTTTTCGGTATTTTCACGGAGATAATCTTCATATGTACCCGTGAACCTTGTAATCGTATCGTATTTCAATAATTCCTTCGCCATGATCGACATATCATGTGCTGAACTGTAATGATCTTTAACAGGAAGTCCTGTTGCGTTTTGGAACTTTGTATTTTTCAACCCGAGGTCTTTCGCCTTTTTGTTCATTTCCCTGACAAACTCTTCTTCCGATCCAGCTAGACGTTCAGCCATCGCCACCGATGCATCATTCGCCGAACCAATCGAGATGCCTTTAAGCATTTGTTCCGTGGTCATTTCTTCACCTGGCTCGAGGAAGATCTGGGAACCGCCCATCGACGCTGCATACTCACTAGTCCTGATTTTCTCCTTCATGCTGAGTTCGCCTTTATCGATCGCTTCCATGATCAGCAGCATCGTCATGATTTTCGTCATGCTTGCCGGTGAAAGGCGATCGTCTGCATTTTTATCATAGAGAACAGTACCTGTATCCCGTTCAATCAAAATAGCGGATTTAGCATTTGCCGCCAGTTCGACTCCTTTTTCTTCAGCTGCTTTTGTATGCGGGATGTTAAAACCCAATGCTACCAAAACGGTTAAAAATACAGAAAGAATCCGCTTCATCTCCATACCCTCCAATCTTTATATTTTTTATTTTTTCCATTAAACCCATTTTTATACAAATAAAGATGAATTTTGAACATATACTGGATATAGGGTAACAAAGTGAACCAAATTAAAAGAGGATGCGCATGGGCATCCTCTTTTAATAATTCAATGGGATAAACGTAAAAAGGCCGCTCAAAAGCGCGGCCTTTTTTGGGAAATGTTTATTCCATGATCTCTTTATAGATCAATGTAGGTTTTTCTATTTTCTCTTTTGAAATCGCAATGCTTTCATACAATTTTTCTTTCACCTTTGAAACATCTTCGAAATTGCTGTAAATCGTCACAAGTGATTCACCTTTTGCCACGGTTTCCCCGATTTTTTTACGAAGTACCAGTCCGACGGCCAAATCAATCTCTGATTCTTTTGTCGCCCGCCCGGCGCCTAACAGCATGGCTGCCGTTCCTACTTCATCAGCGATGATTTCCGATACATATCCGTCCTCTTTCGCTTCCAGCTCGAAAGTATGAGCAGCCTGCGGTAGTTTTTCCGGCTGATCTACAACCGAACCATCGCCTCCCTGCGCTTCCAGGAAAATCTTGAATGAGTTAAGTGCAGAACCATCCTTGATCGCATTTTCCAGCAAGGTTCTTGCTTCTTCTAGCGAGTTTGCCTTTTTGGCAAGGTATACCATATGGCTTCCCAGTGTTAAAGAAAGTTCCGTTAAATCTTCCGGTCCCTCTCCTTTAAGCGTATCGATGGCTTCCTTCACTTCTAAAGCATTTCCGATTGCGTAACCCAACGGTTGGCTCATATCGGAAATGACAGCCATCGTGTTTCGTCCCACATTGTTTCCGATGCTAACCATTGCATGCGCCAATTCTTCGGAATCTTCGAGAGTTTTCATGAAAGCGCCCGCTCCCGTTTTAACATCAAGTACGATTGCATCAGCACCAGCGGCGATTTTCTTACTCATGATCGAGCCAGCTATCAAACCGATACTGTTAACGGTACCCGTAACATCGCGCAATGCATATAACTTTTTGTCGGCCGGAGTCAGGTTACCRCTTTGCCCAATGACAGCTATCTTATTTTTATTGACAAGTCTGATGAACTCGTCATTTTCTATTTCGACATGAAATCCTTTTACAGACTCCAACTTATCGATCGTCCCGCCTGTATGGCCAAGACCGCGTCCTGACATCTTTGCCACTGGAACACCAACAGCAGCAACCAATGGTCCAAGCACTAGAGTTGTGGTATCACCCACACCTCCTGTTGAATGTTTATCGACCTTAATTCCTTCAATCATCGATAAATCAATTTGATCTCCCGATTCGACCATTGCCATGGTTAGATCAGCACGTTCCTGCTCATTCATGCCTTTAAAATAAACTGCCATTGACCAAGCGCTCATTTGGTAATCCGGAATCGATCCATCGGTAAAGCCATTGATGATGAACTGTATTTCTTCTGTAGTAAGAGCCTTTCCATCACGCTTTTTCTCGATTAAGTCTACCATTCTCATAATAGAATCCCCACTTTTTAAAGACACCGATTTTCTTTAGGTGTACTTGTATTTTTTTGGTTCGTTTTATATGTCTTTAACGATTTGCTTAACAAATTCAAGAAAACTGCTTTTCACTTTTTCAGTCGTTTCAATTACCTCTTCATGTGACAAAGGCTGATCCAGAATGCCCGCGGCCATATTGGTAAGGCATGAGATTCCGAGCACCTTCATTCCGCTATGCCTTGCTACGATAACTTCCGGGACTGTCGACATACCAACTGCATCCCCGCCAAGGATCCTTGCCATTTTCACTTCTGCCGGTGTCTCATAGGTCGGTCCTGTATTACCGATATAGACACCTTCTTTAATATCCAATCCTAGTGAAGCTGCTATTTTTTTTGYTTGCGTCCGAAGGTCTTTATTATAAGCTTCCGACATATCAGGGAATCTAGGGCCGAAACGCYCTTCATTAGGACCAATCAATGGGTTTGCCCCCATTAAATTAATATGATCCGTAATGAGCATCAAGTCACCTGGTTGATAG
>NZ_JBFUIQ010000160.1:0-7376 GCF_056401795.1 Peribacillus sp. P4_D6 | reverse complement strand
CTAAATTCCATACTTAGTGAAAGAAAGTGAGAGTTGCCATGGCTCAGCAGGAAATAAAGAAATATATTACTCCAGATGGATACACAGCAGATATTGCAATTTTTACTATTACTACAAAGAAAACGGCAGAGAAAGCCCCTCCTGAAATGTTTTTGAAGCTATTATTAATCAAACGTGCCTCAAAAGATAAGGAAGGAAGCCCAAATGTTGAAGGGGATAAATGGGCTTTACCCGGAGGCTTTGTCAATGCTTCCGAGACTGCCTATGAAGCAGCCAAACGAGAATTGAAAGAAGAAACGGGCGTAGCTGGATTCCATGTCAAGCATTTCGGGGTTTATGACCGCCCAGGGCGCGATCCCAGGGGATGGATCATATCCAATGCTTTTTATGCAATTGTCCAGGAAGAGTTTCTTCATCAAAGAAAAGCGAATGATGACGCAGCTGAGGTTGAATTGTTCACGATTCAGGAAGCCTTACAATTAGATCTTGCATTTGATCATTATACAATTATTAACGATGCGATGAATGTATTGAAAAAAGAAATGGTGCAAACGACGATAGCCCAAAAATTCCTGCCGGATGAATTTACACTTTCTGAACTGCAACGGGTTTTGCTGACAGCCAGAGATGATGCAAAAATCAGTGCAGACTCCCTTTTTTATGCAAAGGCCCCGAAGCTTCCGTTTTTGGAGAAAGTATTGGATGAAAAGGGAATGCAAAAGAAAACGAAACGTAATTCGTATCGGCCTTCACAGCTTTACCGGTTTAATGCAGAGGTTGTCATGGACTCTATTTACTATTAAGGGGGAATTGGTGAAATGGGAAAAAAGGCATTGATCAATATAGATTATACGTATGACTTCGTGGCAGACGGGGGTTCATTGACCTGCGGGAAGCCAGGTCAGGATATCGAGAAGGAACTTGTCAGTATAACCAAGGAATTTATCAAACAAGGCGAATATACGGTATTCGCTATTGATTTACATGAAGAAGGAGACCGCTTACATCCCGAAGCGAATTTGTTTCCACCGCATAATATTAGCGGTACAATGGGTAGAGACCTATACGGGGCGTTAAAAGAGGAATATGAAACAAATAAAAATCAAAAGAATGTTCATTATATAGATAAAACACGTTATTCGGCCTTTGCAGGAACGGACCTTGATATCCGCCTGCGGGAACGTCACATTACCGATGTATATTTAGTCGGAGTTTGTACAGATATTTGCATTTTGCATACGGCAATCGACGCTTATAATTTAGGCTATAAAATTTTTGTATATGAACATGCAGTGGCCTCGTTCAATGATGCCGGTCACCATTGGGCGCTTGGACATTTTAAAGGGTCTCTTGGAGCAACCATTCTATAATTTCGATTCAAGCAACAGAATAGAAGGGAAGCGAATGCTTCTCTTTTGGGAGGAACTATCCATGGAAAAAAAATACAACGATGACAGTTACGCATTACACACTGACCTATACCAAATTAATATGGCCCAAACTTATTGGCAGGACAAAACACATAACCGCAAGGCAGTTTTCGAGATATTTTTCAGAAAGCTTCCATTTAATAGCGGATATGCGATTTTTGCAGGACTTGAAAAAATTGTCCATTACCTTCAAAACTTTTCCTTCTCGGAAAGTGATATCGACTATTTAAAAAATGATCTGCACTATGATGAAGAATTTTTGAAATATTTGAAGAACATCCGTTTCACGGGAGAGATCCGCTGTATGAAAGAGGGGGAGCTCGTCTTCGGCAATGAACCGATATTACGGGTGGAAGCACCGCTTGGTGAGGCTCAACTCATAGAAACTGCGTTGCTTAACATTGTGAACTATCACACACTCGTGGCAACAAAGGCATCACGCATCAAGCAGGTCATCGGTGAAGAATCTGCCCTAGAATTCGGTTCAAGGCGGGCGCAAGAAATGGATGCCGCAATTTGGGGAGCGAGAGCGGCCTATATTGCTGGCTTTGATTCCACTAGTAATGTACGTGCTGGAAAACTGTTTGGCATTCCGGTTTCAGGGACGCATGCACATTCCATGATCCAAGCTTATAAAGATGAATATACGGCTTTTCATAAATATGCTGTTTCCCATAAAGACTGTGTATTCTTGGTTGATACGTATGATACATTGCGTTCTGGCATCCCGAATGCAATCCGTGTTGCCAAGGAGTTGGGTGATAAAATCAATTTCATTGGCGTCCGTCTTGACAGTGGTGATTTAGCTTACTTATCGAAAGAGGCAAGACGTATGCTTGATGCTGCAGGATTCCATGATGCGAAGATTGTCGCTTCCAATGACCTTGATGAATATACAATCATCAATCTGAAACAACAAGGAGCAAGAATTGACATTTGGGGCATCGGAACCAAATTGATTACGGCTTATGACCAGCCAGCGCTGGGTGCTGTTTATAAAATGGTTTCAATAGAGGGCGAAGATGGGAATATGAGAGATACCATCAAAATTTCTTCTAACCCTGAAAAGGTCACGACACCTGGCCTAAAACGAGTATATCGAATCATCAATAAAGTGAACCATCATGCTGAAGGTGATTATTTGGCGATGGAATATGAGAAGCCGCAGGAGCAGGAAAAATTAAAAATGTTTCATCCTGTCCATACATTCCTAAGTAAATTCGTCACGGATTTTGATGCGGTTGATCTGCATGTGGATATTTTTAAGGATGGAAGTTTGATTTATGAATTGCCGACCATAGATGAAATCAAGGCCTTCACGCAAAAAAATCTCCAAGTATTATGGCCGGAGTACCTTCGTGCCCTTAATCCTGAAGAATATCCGGTAGATCTAAGCCAGGATTGTTGGGATAATAAAATGAGGAATATAGATGAAGTTAAAGCCAAAGTAGAAAGAATGCTAACGAAATGACCTATCTATTTTATTAGAAAGCGGGGAAATGCCAATGCGTCCATTACAAAAAGAAATCGTAAAAAAATTACTTGTCCAACCAACGATCGATCCCGAAGCCGAATTCAGGAAAAGTGTTGATCTATTAAAAGGGTATATGAAGAAAAATACGTTTCTGAAAAGCTTCGTACTTGGAATTTCCGGAGGTCAAGATTCAACACTGGCTGGCTATATTGCCCAAACCGCCGTCAATGAATTAAATGAAGAAACGAATGGCAGCGACTATAAGTTTGTTGCTGTAAGCTTGCCATATGGAGTACAGGCAGATGAAGAAGACAGGCAGCTGGCTTTAAAATTCATTAAGCCAAGCCAAACGGTTACAGTCAACATCAAGGAAGCGGTGGATGCATCTATCAAAGCTGTGGAAGAAGCAGTTTCTGAAAAGCTATCGAATTTCTTAAGGGGAAATGTTAAAGCACGAGAGCGAATGAAGGTGCAATATGATTTAGCCGGGCTGTATAAAGGCGTTGTGCTTGGTACGGATCATGCAGCTGAAGCGATCACAGGTTTCTTTACGAAACATGGTGATGGTGCAGCGGATATCATTCCTTTATACCGTTTAAATAAAAGGCAAGGAAAAGAAATCCTGAAATTCGTCGGTGCTCCTGAGCGCCTTTATACGAAAATACCAACGGCCGATTTAGAAGATGACAAACCGTTACTTCCTGATGAAGTGGCTTTAGGCGTTAGCTATGATGAAATCGATGATTACCTTGAAGGCAAGGAAATCAGAACGGAAGCAGCTGAAATCATCGAAGGATGGTATACTAAAACCGAACATAAACGCAATGAAGCCATCAATGTTTATGATACTTGGTGGAAATAACGAGTGAAATCTTAGATAAGTTATCCCGCATCACATAAGATGCGGGTTTTTTGCAAGACCTAACAAGCACCTTTGCCAACACATCAGTATTGAAAATTTTACCGGCAAGGGAGACCCTACATATGGACATATCCAAGAATATTGAAGCAACGGGAAAGGAAATTGAATTCTCGGGTGTAATCAGTGTGAAAGCGGGAGATGATCTGATTCATAGTTCAGCACATGGCTATTCCAATCGAGCGGACGAAATCATGAATACGACAGAAACAAGGTTCGGTATTGCTTCCGGTTGTAAACTGTTTACCGCGATAGCCATTTGCCAGTTAATACAAAAAGGAAAACTTAGGTTCGATTCTAAACTTAAAGACTGTGTTAGGATCATGTTTCCTGATTTCAATCAAAATGTGACCATACATCACCTCTTAACACACACTTCGGGCATCCCTGATTACTTTGATGAAGAAGTGATGGATGATTTTGAGGAGCTATGGCAGAATAATCCGATGTACCATGTAAAAGGATTAAAGGATTTCCTGCCAATGTTTCAAAATGAGGTGATGATGTTTCAACCCGGGGAAAGGTTCCATTACAATAATGCAGGCTATATTTTATTAGGATTGATTGTTGAGGAACTAACCGGACTTGAATTTACCGAATATATCGACAAGAACATCTTTCTGCCTTGTGAAATGAAAAACTCCGGTTATTTTTCCATGGATCAGCTACCTAAAAATACTGCATTAGGGTACATAGACGAAGAAAATGGAGCATGGAGAACCAACGTTTATTCCCTTCCCATCAAAGGCAGTGCGGATGGAGGGGCGTATATTACCACATCAGATATGTTCAGGTTTTGGGAGGGGTTATTTTCCAATCAGTTACTGAAGCAAGAATATACCAATCTCTTATTGGAAACCCATATTGCTACAGAAGATGATGGGGAATACTATGGCTATGGTATATGGATTCGTAAAAAAAATGACGCGATTTTCAAATACCACCTTATGGGGTATGACCCGGGAGTAAGTTTCAATTCTGCGGTATATCCGGCAAAGCGATTGAGAACCGTCATTACTTCAAATAAAGGCATGGGTCCATACCATATTACTAGAGCGATCGAGAAAGAATTATAAAAATAAATGGAACCTTTCCACTAATGTAGGGTTCCATTGTTTATAGTCAATCTGAATTCATTCAAGTATTTTTTAAGAAAGGGACGAATTCGCATTCAATTGCTAAATTGGTTCCAGAACTTCTGGAGTTCAAGGGAAGAACCCCTTCTGTACCCTTATTCAAGAACGAAGCTTTAATGATGCGGCACACCAATTTTTTATTGTCGGAAATCTTTAAGGAGGTAGCTTTCTTAGGTTTCAAGGCTTTTCCAAACAAAGAATTTGTATATTTAAATATCTTGAAGTAGAGTATATTTAATATACTTTATTTTATCCGGTATTTTCCGATGGAGGTTCTTTTTACATTATGAAGGCAAGATATGAACTAGCGAACATGAACTTAACAGTAAGCAATGTGACTTTACGTAATGCTGCGGATAGCTATGTCCTCTTGAAAGCTGCAGATGATCAAAATAATGAAATCACGATCAAGCTTTCCCACGAACAAGCGGAATTCCTGGAAGCGGAATTAAGGGAAGTAAATCGCCGCCGCAGGGAAAATAGTCCTGATATATCAGGAAATGATCAGGAACGTATTAATGACGACGATTCTTTTAATCTGTTCAGCGTTGATTTATTCAATGAAAATGAATCGAAGTAATCCTCAAATCATATTTGCTTCTCTGTAACCTTGCTTTCGATTTAAGATGATGCTGCAGAGAATCCATCATTCCCGCCAATACAAAACCCGAATTTCCATTTATTGAAAGGCGTTAGGAATGTTTTAAGCAAGGTGACCTATCGTTACCTTTATTTTGATTGCTTGAAAAAATTCTTCACAAATAGGAATATGGATGATAATACAGCAAAAACCATGAAAAATACGATGAACCCCCATAGGCCTATCGCCGCATCTTGAAACTCCATATTTCCTCTGCTGGTAAGGGCTTGCTGTATCTCTATGGCAAATACTAAAACAACCATGACTGTAAAGGTATAAAGGAAAGAGAGTATCGTTATCCCAAAACGCATCCGGGCAATTAAATTAGATAAAAATAACACGAACAAAAATATGATGATACCGATGATTCCCATTATCCAAAAATGCAAATCTTTGTCCGTTGCATTTGAATTTAATGTGTCACTTACAAAGAATAGGATGAAATCGTGAAGATTATTGACGATTTCAGCTAATATCTGGATGATTTCTTTCATTTCTCACACCTCCAATCCTTAGATTATAGCAGGTTATAAATCTATATAGAAGAGGGAAGGTCCTCGAGGCTATCAGACTGACCTTCGGTGGAAGTAATGGGAAATCATAAACATGCTTGGAAACGAAAAAAAACATAAATGAATGAAGAAATCAGTTCATGTAACTTCAGCTAAATAAGGGTAGATTGAACAAAATACATAGAAAAATAAAGTAAATCATGGAAAGCAGGAGTGCCTATTTCCAATGTTTTAACACCTTAGCGATCTAAACCATAATTGTTTTAATCGGAATGCTAGTAAAAAATATTTTTATTTAATGATTTCATGGTTGGGGGAAAAAGTATGAATGATATACATAATCATGTGTTAACAGTAATTGATTTTATGAAAACCGGACACAAAACTTGCTTTGTGAAGGTCATCGGTTTTGATGCTGAATCCGGACAGGATTTTAAAGGTGAAGTTAAATTTGTCGGTGATTTGCCTTTTGGTGATTTGATACATCCCGAGCGGTCACATTTATCCTCCTCTTGCAGGGAATTTGTTCGGGATGACCTGCTGCATAGATACAGTCAAGGGCAATTTGAATGAAGTGTTGGAAGTTTATATAGTGAATCCAAGGGGTTCACTTGTTTAAAATTGGTAAAATGCCGGGTATAAAGAATATGGTATGTAGGAACTTTTTTATGCCAAACTTCTCTTTCAACTGATAAAATAGCATATTTCTCCCTATTTAACTCTCGGACTTTAATCCTTATAATGTTAAATAAGAAAAATATGACAGTTAGTGTAGGATTATACTGTTTTCTGAGGTGAGTTTCATGGTATATGCAGATATTTTGAGTAATATACACTCTGCTATCTCCAGTAAAAAAGCTGATTTAAATGTGAAAATTGAACGATTAGAAAATGCAAAAAACGATATTATAAAAGAACAGAGCATGTGTCTTAACGAGATTAGGAAAATAAAAGAGCCTGAGCTTGGTGGCAGCTGGACAGGGAACCGTTCGGATCACTTTCAGGATGCACGTCATGATGCTTATAATGTGATGTTCAGTATCATTCATGACGATTATGATGATTACCAATGGAAAATAGAAGCGATGATTACAAAGCTGAATGCAGAGAATACGCTTCTTAGCATAGCGGGGAATATAGCCCAAGAAGCCGACTCCCTTTTGAACAAAGGCGAAGAGGCATTTGAGCAGCTGGAAAGTAAAATATCCGATTTAAAAAGGCGGTTGTTTTAATGACGACAATCAAACTGAATCATCCTGCCGTAA
>NZ_JBFUIQ010000159.1:0-7550 GCF_056401795.1 Peribacillus sp. P4_D6 | reverse complement strand
TCTCATTACTGCACTGCCGTCTACCTTTTAATCGATACTGATAAGAGAGAAATTAATTATATCAATGCAGGCCATCCATCCGTTCTTTTACAGGAAATAAACGGAAAACAATATGAGTTGCGTTCTAATCGGCCACCACTCGGGATGTTTGAAGATATACTTTTTAAAACAAATACCGTTACATACAATAAGGAAAGTATGCTGTGCCTTTATACAGATGGAGTTGAAGAACCTATAGGTTCAGACCGTTTATGCTCATTGTTAAAGACCTATTCCACTGCCCCTTTATCCACAATTAAGGAGGAAGTTATACAAACGCTTAGATATGAAGAGGACACTCTCCAACGTAAAGATGACCAATGTCTTATTTTAGTTAAACTAAAATAAAACATCGGGGTTGTGCTATCTGCTACATAACTAATCCAAGTTACTGTACAATTTCTTGGGAGTTCGTATAATGGAAACTATGTTCGAAACGCTTATATTTAGGGATTAACTTTAGACACTCAGCCATAATGGTTGAGTGTTTTTTTCATCTTTATATTTCAGCGCAATTCCACTAATATATATCACGCATGTCCAAATAAAAAAGGCAGCCACTGGGCCTGCCTCTGTTGAACAACTTATATCCAGTCATTCATTTAGTGATTAATGAAAACGGCGCTTGTTTTTTTTGCATTTGCACTTACATTTACAACGCTTTCCAGGAAACCATACTGTACTTGGGTCATTGTTCTCAAAACATTTTTCTTCATAACAACAGTTTATCTCCATCCTAACACCCTCCTTACTATTGTATATGCATGGACTGATGGAAGGTGTGGACAAGTTGCTAAAAGTTTAGACTGAATGCAAATCAATTCATCATGATTCTGGACAATTTCCAATGTATGTGGAAGCAAACTGAAACCTCCCCCAGTTTTATCGACAGGAATAAACGATCTTCGCATATTATTTTCGTTCAAACATATATGATTTCTCAACGATTAAACCATAATATAGTTATGGAAACAACTACTTGTCATTATTTTAATAAGAGTTAATCGAAAAAACTTCAATATCAAGTATTTAACGAAGCATGCGGAAAATGATGACACGAACCGAGCTATTTTATCCCACTTCTTAGGATGCGGCATCCGTTGAATGTGCTATCCACCTTTAACTACTAGACTTGGTTTACGAAGAAAAACAAAAGACTAGGAGAGGTGACGGTTTAGTTCACGGAGTTTAGCAATCTGGCGAAAGTTATTGACAATGATTATCATTCCTATTAATATGTTGATGTAGTCATTGAAAATGAATATCATTATTAATTAGACATTTTTTGGTATATTTTTAACCTACACTATATCAGTAAGGAGAAAATCAAAATGAAAAAGCTATTCATACCCTTCCTGCTCTTGTTCGTGCTTATCCTTAGTGCCTGTGGGAACAACGAGAAAGCGAACGAAAATAATGATTCCAAGACAAAATCAGAAACAATTACATATCAATCAGAAACTGGCCCTGTTGAGATTCCTAAAAACCCAAAAAGAATAATTGCTCTCTCCAATGGACCTAATGTATTGGCTTTGGAAGGTAATATTGTTGGAATAGATCAATGGACTAATATGAATCCCCTTTTTAAAGATAGACTTAAGGGCGTGGAAGTCGTTTCAGAAGATGACCTGGAGAAAATCATTGAACTGGAACCAGACCTAATCATAGCCGGATCCGAGATGAAAAATATCGGAAAGCTTAATGAAATTGCTCCGACTGTTGTATTCACTTGGGGAAAATTAGATTATTTATCACAGCAAATAGAAATCGGAAAACTTTTAAACAAAGAAAAGGAAGCAAAAGAATGGGTTAAAGATTTCGAAACGCGTGCAGAAACAGCAGGAAAAGCCATACGTGCAAAAATTGGTAAAGATGCAACCGTTTCTGTCATTGAAAATGATGCTAAAGAGTTTTATGTATTTGGAAATAATTATGCACGCGGAACAGAAATATTGTATCAAGCAATGAACTTGAAAATGCCTGAAAAAGTAAAAGAAAAGGCACTTAAATCCGGCATTTATGTCCTCTCATCTGAAGTGCTTCCTGAGTATACTGGAGATTATATTATCTTTAGTAAAAACCCTGATGTAGTTAATTCATTTGTGGAGACCGAAACATGGAAAAATATTCCTGCAGTTAAGAACGATCGTATATTTGAAATAAATAGTAAAGCATCCACTTACAGTGATCCAATCACTCTAGAGCATCTTCTGGAATTTTTCGAAAAATCATTTCTTAACAAATAGTATGCAAAGAAGGAATTCTTTAAATGAGAATTCCTTCTTTAAATGTTTTATACTTGAATATCTTCCCAGAAAAACAAACAGCACCTGATGCCTTTTAGGCAACAGATGCTGTTTAACTAGCTATATAAATTAATTCATTACTCACCCTGGTTATATAACTCCATGATGACATAATCTTCGTGAGTTATGAATTCAAATTAGAGCATATCTTTAAATCTAAACAATTTAAAGATTAATTTTTTTTATCTCCTCAAACCACTCATCAGCAAAATCATCTGCCGTTTTTATATCATCATTTGTATGTACTAAATCATACTTGTATTCAGCTTGAAGACTGCCACTCTTAGCATCATATATTAATTTCAACTCCGTTGGCATGTCTCTTTCGTATTCTTTGCATAATTCTTCAATTTTTTCGGCATCATCATTGATAATATTTAATACCATAAACTGTCGTTCTGTAGATATATCATATCTTTCGTCCCCATTTTCCAATGCATCGTTCACCTTATGACATTCTACATACTTATTGTTAATTAAATAAAAGAAACTGCTCGATATCATATCTTCTTCACATGAAACATAAACATATACTTTATCGGCTCTATCTTCCACATATTCCATACAAATGGATATCATATCAGCTTGCAATTCACTAAATCTATCTTCAAATTGTTTCATACTATATTGCACTCCTTTTATAAATTTTTAAATTTTGCACTGCCCGGCTTACCATCAATAGTGTAATTAACTATAAATTTGTCTGGGCGCATATCATTCCCAGAGTAATTTATAGCAACATCAACTGTTACCTTTTTTGGTGGTGTTTCTTTTAGAGCTGCAGCTCATTTATCTTCGACTTTCTTATATTTCTTCAAATTAACATCAGATAATTGCGATACCAAATTGTCAATTTTAGGTGATCCTCCAAACCTATCACCTGCCAAATGCCCTGCATGGTCTTGACCTTTTACTTTACCTGGTGTATTTTTGCTGTGTGACAATCTGTCTTTTCTTTCTGTTAATTGTAAATTCTCTGTTTCAAATTTTGTAATCCTACCTACATTATCTGTTTCATATAAGTAATCATACTCTCCAGTTTTATATCTAATATCAGGATTATAGTTCTGTAGACAGAAAGCTAAGCTTCTTTTTTCTATTGGAAGTTTAATAAGGTTCCGGAGTTCAAGCTAACATTATTAAAATTGAGCTAATAGGTGAAATAAATGTTCCAAGACGATTTTATTAAAAAACCTTGAATGGTTTTAGCCATTCAAGGTTTTTTAATATTTATTTTTCTTTCACAAATGCTATTCTGCTGAGGAATTATAATCTACCTCTGCATTTCTTAGTCCCTCTATTACTTTATTTATTCGTTTCGATAAGTCTTGTATCTCTTCTAATGTTAAGTCAGCTTCTGCTTCTTGTGGGTTAAACATGCTTAACCTCTTTGTTATACCTTCAATGCGCCCAACAAAAACTTTTTCATGGCCAATTGCAATTTCTCCAATAGCTGTATCAACAATAACATCTTCTATCTTGCCTAATCTATCAAATTCATCAGCTAGTTTTGCTATAGCATACCTATATCCCCTATCTTCATCTAACAACTCTTCATATGTCTCCTGAATTGCATCAAATAATTCATTATACTCCCAGTCTTTCACTAGTTTTCCCCTCCAAAAAAAATTAAGTTTAAGGAATAATTCTATTACCATCGTTGTGTATGACTTCTAATTCAATATTTTTATATTTAGCAGCAAACTCTGCTATGACTTTACTGCAACTGTCGCAAGTATCCAATTCTGTAAATAACTTAATTTTCCCTGTAGCTTGTGTATTCTCTCCAAGCCTAGAAGCAATGTCATTTAGTATTTTATACTCCGTATCTGTATTCCTTAAGTAACTCTCTCCCTCTTTACCAACTGCTTCCGTAGCTTTAAACATTGGATTTTCAGGTTGTAAAGAAATATCAGGCACCTTATCCTCAAGACTTCCTTTGAGTTCATTTATGCTACTTTGAGCATAAAATTCAGATTTACTTATCCCACTGACATCCACTTCTGCAACAGCAAAATTACCAGATTTCTTATACCTACTTGTTAAATTCCCTCTTAGCTCTTTCACTTTATCAATTATATGTGTTTCTGCTACTGAATCTATTTGTCTAGTTGGATACACTTTACCCGCACCCTTAGGAACACTATCCCCTGAAACACCCTCTACTTTGCTATCTTTCACCGTGAATTTCTGATAGGCTTCCTTAATTGTCTGCTTTTCAATCATAACATGGGGAAGGCTTGGTCCTCCTGTGAGTGAAACTTGTTCCACACTTATTCGTTTAGGTATTTCTTTTTTACCTAGTTCGTCACCTATATTTTTTAACGTGGTTTTTCCTGATCTCGCGATGTCTGTTATTGTAGTCTGAACCTTCTGAACCTGCTTTTGCGCAAATTCCTTGCTGTAAGGGACGAACTTTGTACCACTTGATACTTTTTTCTATGCCACCTTGCCTTAAAGTAAATCTATATGATTTTAAGTCCTCACGGCCTATTATCTGAGAAGCGATAGATGATACATATTCTATTTCAACAATGAAAAGACCTTAACTTTTGCGTTAAGGTCATAAAAAGAACAAGCTTTACTTATCCTCCATTATTCTTTCTTGAGGTATTCTTCTAAAATCCTCTTATCATATTCAGATTCGGGTAAAAGGCCTAAACGAGTATATTCCCAAATAACCCTTCTTTCGAGATCATCTGCATTGGATAAATCCTCATAATCATAGTCAACCTTAAATTTACCGGTACTTTCTAAAGTAAAAGTTAAATTGGTCCATTGTTCTTGATTATTATTTTTAAATTCATCTGATAATAATTTTAATTCATCTAATAATTGATACCATAATTTATCATATTCTTCTTCGTTTAAACTATATATTTCAGGTATATCATGACTATAAATAGGCAATTCACTATTAGAATTATAATAAAAAAAGAAAGCCGTACCGGTACCGTCAGCAATTTCACCGTACATTAATACCTTTGACCATTCCTCTGGTATAGTTTCATTAATAGTTTGGGCTATTTTTTGATAAATACTATTAAGTTTAATATCATTCATACTTACCCACCTCCTGCTCAATTTTCAAATGTCCATATCTCCAATATTCCTAACTGGTAGGGGAGGATTTTAGTTTCTTTGTTACTATGTCTGTCTTATCCTTGGAGTGTTACTTGGGGATTTAATATTTCTTTTCTACTTTCTCATATAACCAGTTTCTAGTATTTAGGATTCTTTTTTCACCAAATTAAAAGAGCTTATCGAAAAAAACGATAAGCCCCTGAGTTTTATGCTTTTTGACTTAACCCCAAAAAAGACCCTGGATTCATTTACTTTTGATAGTCACTTGTAATCATCAACCATCTTTTCAACTTCATTGACTCTTATTCGATTGGTCCCATGAATTGAGTAATTAGATAAATATGCTCAATAAGTTTCACCTTTTTCAAGTTTTCCACATTCTCAGTTCCACCTAATCCAAGGAGAGGGGTATAACCAAAGCATTCATCAAAATCTGGTTCTCCATATTTATCAACTGCTTCAGGATAAGGATTCCAATCTAAAATTTCTTCGTAAAATGATTCATCTTCTAAATCAGGAAAGAAATATTTGAAACCGGACGATATCCCTTTAATTTCACCCTTTCTAAAATTAAGTAAAATTAAATATTTATTATCTTCCCAAACAACAAGATCCCCCATTGATGTAGTAAACAATACTAGAGCATCCTCGTTTCTTACATATACATCCTTTAATAGTTCCTTATATTTTTCTGGGTTAACAATATTTAAATACCCGTTTAAAATACTACCAAAACCATATTTATTCCACACTTCTAATACTTGTTCAGGTATGTAACCATTGAAATTATTAATAGTTTCTGCTTGTGCTTTTTCAAATAATTTAAAGTTATCAAAAATGTTAGTTGACATTTTTATAATCACCTCTATTTCATTGTATTAATTTCACATTTAAGTATATTGATTTTTTATCCACTTCCGTCATACTAGCTGCAATAGTTTTTATTTGTTCATCTATAACATCAATTCTATATCTCCATTGCGAACCAAGGGATGAATTAACCCTTTTATCTCCCATTCCACCAATATCAAGTGGATTGCCACCCGCAATTTGATCTGGATTATGTAAAGCAGCCTGTTCATTTATCCATACTGTAGCCTGCTTTTCTGATTCTTTTCTAGATAAGCCTGTCTCCCTTAACTCATCAACTTTATCTAAATAAGCTTTTACTCTTGCAGCCTTTTGAGCTGCATTCCCTTCTAAAGCTCTTCCTTCTTCTATATATCTTTCTCTATTCTTTAAATACTCATCAATAGTTAAACCATTCAACCCTTTTTCTTGGTCTTTTAACTGTCTTGTGAATTCTTCTGCATTGTGTTTAGGATTTTGCTTGAACTTGACTTCTATTTCTGAGATTCTTTGGACATGGTACAAAACACCCATACCCTTTCCACCATCACTCTTCGCCGCAAACTTCTGCACGATATCCTTAATCGTCGTTTTATCAAATGTGACATGTTTATAGTTGTTTCCATACGCCGTCGCTAATTCTTCGACCCTAATCCGGAGAGGTACTTCCACCTTGCCGATTTCCCTGCCGAAGGCTTGAACCTTCTGAACCTGCTTTTGCGCAAATTCCTTGCTGTAAGGGATGAACTTTGTACCGCTTGCTACTTTATCGGCGACTTTGGCCGCACCTGCCACACCGCCGATGCCTAGTGCCGTCAACAGCCCGTTCTGGCGCTGTTCCTCGGTTAGCTGGTTGCCGAACATGTCTTTGCCGGTGGCTGCTTCACCGAGGCCGTTGGCTGCGAGGAGCCCGTATATCCCGTATTCGGTTTTCTGAAGGAGGCTAAAGCCTTTTGTCGTTTTATAGGCATCGAGCGCATGGTCCGCTGCGTTGAGCCCTTTGGCCGTTTTGTATAGGGCGCTGCCGCCTTTGATGGCCCGGCCGGCCCAGCCGACGACGGGGATGAATCCAGCGGCGGCCATGGCGCCTGCGGCGATTCGTTCGGCATCGGACAGCTTGCGGCCCGTTACTGGATCGACTCCGGTTGAGGCCCTGATAGAATCATAATATCCCGTGAATTCCCCTGTAAAGGTTTTTGTCGTATCCCAGGCCTTTTCGTACCATGGACGATTTTCGAGTTCTTCCATTTCCTGTTCGATTTTCCGGGCTTC
>NZ_JBFUIQ010000158.1:0-7623 GCF_056401795.1 Peribacillus sp. P4_D6 | reverse complement strand
ATCAACTGGTGCCTGCGAATCATTTAGTTCGTAAAATTGAGGCTTCCATTCAAAGTCTTACATATCCGTTAATCATTCATTTTTTGACATTATATCTGGGTCATTTTTTAATGGCTTTTGAAGTGCGTCCACAATGGCTGCGATGATACTTGTTGCTAAAATACCCATTAGACATAATGATGTAGGACCCGCTGCATCATCACTACTTGTAACTTTAGCAAGCACCCTTAAGCTTACTATTCCTAACAAAATGAGGAAAATGACTGTAAAAGTACATTTCTTTATAATCTTCAAAGATTTAAGGGATAATTCAGAGAAAGCATTGTTCTTTTCGATGTAGGTTAATAGTTTATATGCTTGATAAAACGCAACAGAAAACGCAATACAGAATCCGTATGCACATACTAAAAAGGGGATTAGGAAGTAAGCCGTATCTGGATGTACCCTTGCATCTCTAACGGCTATCTCAGGCAACCAGATACACAAAGCAAGTACTGCAATTCCAGCCAGAAAAATAATTACCTTTAAGAAAGTCGTTGAACCTTGTTTAACATTCATTTAAAACACCTCACCTATTTAATGACAACATGATTTTAGCATATTATTTATTGTATTACAGTAAATTTATATTGTTTTTATTTATATTATTATTGTTATTGAAATATCTTTTTAATTWTAACAAAAATAAAAAGCACTTCTCATTACAAAGAAATGCTCTTACTTTAAAATTTACAACTTGTTCAACAAAACTGCCCGTTTAGATTTATGTGGTCTTCTGGTGCGTTGAAGAGGCGTGTTTGTGAGGTCGTTGAAGGTTTGATGGCAGGCTTTACAGCTGTAACGCTGCTGTTTCACCTCTCCAGCACATGTTTTGATAACGTATTTACCAAATCGCACAACAAAATGGCTGTCGCAATGTGGGCAGACAAGACTAGCTTTATGCTTTTGTACCTGGATTTCATCAATTGCACGAATAGGAGCCGACATCGGTTTCGTTCGAGACTGCAAGCAATATACAAGTTGCTGTTTCATTTAATGCATTGGCGAGCTTCTTTATTTCCTTTAACTCCACGCTATATCATCTCCGAACCATCATTAGATCTTTTATTATGCCCATTAACCCCTTTGTTTGTCTAACCGAAGACTGAATAACCAAATACATAATGCCCCCCCGATAGAGAAGAGCTTTTATAATCAATGCTGTATATTCAATTTACCATGACTTTTGCTAGCTGCCGGGGCCACGCCGTTAATCACGAAACTGAAAACGCTGCCAATTGTAAGAGTGAACAAAGGCAGCGTCCCATCCTTATTGAAGAAAATCAACAAATTTAGACACCCCTATTTTATTAAAACGCTTGTTTTTCCTGACTAGCCATAAATTTCTTGCCATATTTATTCTGTATATATCCACTTCCCGCAAAAAGCCTTGCTCCAATTCTCTTGCCACTGTCAACCTTGGCAAAATGCTGATTCCAAGTCCGGCTTCAACCGCACTTTTTATCGCTTGTGTACTACCAATCTCCATGTAGCTTTCAATTTTTTCTAAAACCCCATACTCCCTTAGCATATTTTCTACGATAAGCCGTGTTCCGGAAATGGATTCACGCCAAATCATCCTTTCATTTCCCAATTCCTCTAGCTGAATTTCTTTTCTGTCTTTCCATGGGTGGTCGGATGGACATACCAATATCAATTCGTCTTCGGCGAACTTGTCTACAATAAAATCGGTGTTTTCCACAAGTCCTTCCACCAAGGCCAAATCAATGACATCGTTTGAAAGATCCTCCAGAACCCGGGGCGTATTTTTTATCGTCAATGTCACTTTTATTTCTGGCTGTTGTTTTTTGAATCTCCCAAGCAAGCTAGGCAATAAATACTCACCGATAGTCAAGGAAGCCCCTACTATGAGATTTGCATTGTACTTCCCCGTCGATTGCTGAATCACTTCTTTTGAATGGTTGAAGTCATTTACTATGGCTTTTGCAAAAGGGTATAACAGCTTTCCTGCTTCTGTAACTCTCAGCCTTCCTTCCTCACGGTCGAATAACAAAGTGTTATAATAATTTTCCAGTTGATGGATCTGCCGTGTTACAGCCGGCTGTGATAAGAAACTTAACCTCGCTGCCTGGCTTATACTTCCTTCATCCACCACTAAACAAAACATTTTCAGATTTTCCAATTTCAAGAAAACGACCTCCATGTTTTTAGATAGTTTATTAAAATGATAGCATCATTAGGTAAATGGTGAAATGAAAATAGTGAGATACATTCTAAGGGTATTCAATTTTTGGCGGCATTCTAATAAAACGGATAAATCTTCTGGGTATAACGTTTTGTTATACCCGATGATTTTGTTGCAATTTACCCAGCCCTTTTTCTTTGATATGTTAATGATAAGAATTAAACAAAGCATGCAAAGGAAGTGACTGATGTCAATGAAAGGACAATGGAAAACTCTATTCCAATTATTTTGGACCTTTTTTAAAATAGCACCTGTCACATTCGGAGGCGGGTTTGCGATGATCCCTTTAATCGAAAATGAAGTGGTCGTAAAGAGAAAATGGATGAAAAGCGAAGAAGTTACGGATGTTTTTGCTTTATCTCAGTCCGTACCGGGAGCTGTCGCCATTAACTCCGCCACCTTTATCGGCCATCGAATTGCCGGAATGAAGGGGGCATTGGCAGCCATGATCGGTGTTTCATTACCTACCTTTTTAATTGTTCTGCTCCTGGGCATTGTGTATTTTTTCATACAGGATAATCCGAAGGTAGAATCCGCATTCATATCGATAAGAGCTTCCATTGTAGCCATCATCGCCTATGCGGCTATCAAGATAGGAAAAACCGCAGTTGTAGACAAATCAACTTTCTGTATTTTAATAGCAGGAATTCCCGTCCTCTTCTTTCTTCACCCTGTGATGGTTATATTAGCAGGAGCTCTAGCGGGTATTGTGACCATCTCCATTAAGAGAAAATTAGGTTACGATGTCAAGATGGACAAAAAAGATAGGAAAATAGAAGAAAATGATTTCGAACCTTTCATGGGTGCTGGCATATAGGTAACACAAAATAGGGTCTAACTAATTTTTAAGAAAGCATGTGATGGAATGATGGAATTGTGGGAGTTGTTTAGCACCTTCTTTATTATCGGCTTTGTATCTTTCGGAGGCGGATACGCCATGATTCCCGTAATAGAATCGGAAGTCTCACAGCATGGATGGATGACAACGCAGGAATTCACCGATATAATCGCCATTTCCGGAATGTCCCCAGGACCTGTCACCGCCAATAGTGCCATTCTCGTTGGCTATTCCACTGCTGGGTTAGCAGGAGCCATATCATCTGCTCTAGGAATCTTGCTTCCTGCCATTATATTCGTAACCGTTATAGCCACATTTTTCAGCAAATTGAATCATTATCCAGTTATTCAATCCATGTTTTATGGATTAAGACCGATTGTCACTAGTTTGATCATCTTTGCAGCGATCAGTTTAGCACTTTCCAATCATATGATAGCCGTGAACTTTTCATGGCATACGATAAGCTTATTAATCGTTTTTGGTTTATCGTTATTTGCCCTAATGAAATTACGCTGGCATCCAGCCTATATAATTATTCTTTCCGGTTTAGTTGGTGTTGTCCTCTATTCATGACAGGTGTCTCACACACAACCATCATTAATTTGGACCGGAATTAAGCAAAAAAATTGAAAAGTATGAGAAAACTTTATTATGTTTATGTATTTACCATACAGAAAACACCCTGCATCCAGTGATTCAGGGTGTTTTCTTATTATATTCTCTTTTTAAGAGGTACGTTTCTTCATTTCATCATTTCCCGGCTGAAACCGTGGAAAACCAATCAGGATGGCAATGATGCCACAAAGTCCAATCAGGATTGGGTAATATGAATACGGCAAGATGCTTAACGGAGAAATTTTTGCTACCCCTGCTGCAACAAGCAGTTGTGCTCCATATGGGATCAACCCTTGGATACAACATGCAAAAATGTCAAGGACGCTCGCCGATTTTCGCGGATCAATCCCATATTTTTCAGAAATATTTTTGGCAAGTGGCCCGGCAATGATAATCGAAATCGTGTTATTTGCCGTTGAAAGGTTCGTTAAACCAACAAGCCCCGCAATGCTGAATTCCGCCCCTTTTTTCGATTTGCTATTTCGTGTCACTAGGTGGAGTAAATAGTCAATGCCACCATTATGTTTGATTACAGCTACCATACCTGCAATTAAAATGGCAAGGAAGGAGATTTCATACATTCCCGCCATTCCTTCTCCAACTTTTTGAATGATACCCAACGGTTGATAACTACCATCAGCCAAGCCGATGATTCCGGCAAATACGATTCCTATGGAAAGGACCAAGAACACATTGACTCCTGCCAATGCAGTGACCAATACGCAAAGATACGGAAGAATCTTCACCCAATCATAAGACTGTTGGGAAATGTCAGCCTGTTCACCCATCGTTAAAATTCCTAGGATGGCACATGTGATGATGGCTGCAGGTAAAACGATGAAAAAATTCACTTTAAACTTATCMTTCATTTTCGTTCCCTGAGTTCGGACAGCAGCGATTGTCGTATCTGAAATGAATGAAAGGTTATCCCCAAACATCGCACCACCAATAACGGCTGCCATTGAAAGGGCAAGTGAAATATCAGTTTGTTCACTAATCCCTACCCCGATAGGTGCCAGGGCAACGATCGTTCCCATGCTTGTCCCCATGGATAGAGAAATAAAACATGYGATGATGAAAATCCCCACCATTAATAGATTTTGGGGGAAAACAGCTAAGGCAAGATTCACGGTTGATTCAACTGCCCCCATGCCATTGGCAACTTCGGCAAAAGCGCCGGCCAAAAGGAAAATGATAACCATTAACATAATATTGGCGTCCCCGGCACCTTTACAGAAGATATCAACCTTTTCATTGAATGTCTCTTTCCGATTCATCGCCAATGCAGCTGCCGATGCAATGGAAATCGCTACAATCACCGGAAATGAATAAAAATCTTTAGTGATGATTCCGGATCCAATAAATAAAATTAAAAATACGACAAATGGGATCAATGCCCATGGATTCCCTTTATTGTTTGCACTCATGATGTACACCTCTTTTTATTTTTCCCGCGACATGTGTCACAGCTCTTATTCTATTAACAGTTTTCGCAAATAACTCCAATTTGAACCTACCTGATTTTCCAGTCATGGAGCTGTAGCAAAAAACTGGCATAAAAAAAGACCCCTTCTATTTAATAACAAGAAGAGGTCTTTTAATTTATAAAAAACACCCTCCTTATCTTTCAGGCGAAAATCAGCCTGCTGGATTTGGCACAGCACTCCATTTAAGTCCGCTGCCGAGACATCTTCGGGCCAGTCCCTCCGTCTCTCTTGATAAGAAGATTACATTATATAATTATTTAAAAATTACGATGCCTGCCAGAAAAGTACCACGCTGGAAACTTGCCTGAGTTCGTGACATCGAAAGTCGTTTTGAAAAGCAAATATAACAGTACAGCATTTTGTCTATTTTCGCAAGGGTTAATTTTTAAAGTGTTTCACATGCACTCCTTACTGTTTATAAAGAGATCTAAGTTGATTGGAGCGGGTGTGCGAGACTCCTGGGGGAAAAGCGAGTGCCTTGAGGCGACGTCAAATTGTAAAAACCATAAAAAAAATGCAGACAAACTCGATCTTCATCGAGTTGTCTACATTCTGAGAGGTATAATGACCTCTCAGCAAATTTGTTGGATTAGGTTAGGTGAATTATTTTTAGTCGAGTTCACATCATTCGATACTTCAAATGCTTCCATCTGTTCCGAATCGAATGATTTTAAATACTGTTGCAGATATGCAGGATCATTAATGGAAGGATTCAACCAATCTTTTTCATCTTCTGGTTTTAGGATGACAGGCATGCGGTCATGAATGCTGGTCATTAGCTCATTTGGCACAGTTGTTATAACAGAGCACGAATAGATGCTGATGCCTTCAGGAGATTTCCAGGATTCCCAGAGACCGGCCATTCCAAATGGAGCATGATTCTTCAGTTTTATCCGCATCGGTATTTTTCTTTCTGGTGTCTTCTTCCATTCATAAAAAGAGTCAGCGATTATCAAGCATCTCTTCTTCTTATACGCATTCCTGAAGCTTGCTTTCTCAGCAATGGTTTCCGCTCTGGCATTGATCATTTTGTAGCCCGCTTTTTCGTCTTTTGCCCAGAAAGGAATGAGTCCCCACCGAAGATATCCAAGTCGGTTCCTTACCCCGTCATTAATGACGGAGAGCACGGATTGGGAGGGAGCAATATTGTAGCTGAATTGGTATTCCTCATCAAATGACCCTTGGATATCAAACCGTTCTTTTATTTCTTCTATGTCAGTGAAAAGAGTGAAACGTCCACACATAATATCGCCACCGTATTAAGATTTATTACAGTGTATCAAATGGAATGGGCAGGCACAAATCAGCTTTCTAAAATCCTGATATCAGTAAATGGTTGATTAAATAATTCGCTGGAAATCAAAAGAGTGCCAAGGACTTCTCTTTCATCTTCAGCTTTAATGATTTCCGACAAAATTAAGGTACTGCCATTCCTGACCGTTACTTTATATTCATTCATGGAATCCCTCCTCAAAAGGCTAGATGGTTGTTATTATAAACCAAAAACCCACAAGTATCAGTATTGAACTTAGCAGAGGCATGGAAAATTCACATGCCTTTATACTTTAAATGGTTAGTCGAACGAAGCAATGCCAAGGACCATGAATCCTTGTGAAGGAGGCGCAAAAAACTGTCCATGAATGATTCATGGACAGTCTGGGGGCTTTAAAGGTTTTTCGCTTCAATATTGAAGATAACATTAAGGAAAGCCCCAACAGTCGATACGAAAAGAAACGCTCTTTCTGGGAAGACCGAATTGGATTTGCCGCCATCCCATGTCCATTATTTAAAATGCAGCAAAACCTCATTTATTAAATGCCCTGCCAATGTAACGGTCTTATTATTTTCGTCCAATGAAGGGTTCACTTCAGAGATATCAAATGAGAGGATCTTTTCATTCGATACGATATGCCTAATAATGGCACGGACCAATTTCGGATCCAGTCCAAACGGCGATGGTGCACTTACCCCAGGTGCGTAGGCTGAATCAATAACATCCGTACATAATGTAAGCATGATATAGTCATTTTCCTTAGCGAATTCATTTATCCTCCGCTTCGTTTCATCCATTTCGTATAATGACAAATCTTCTTCCAATATGTAGTCGACATTACTCCTCTCTGCAGTTTCAAACAGTGCCTTCGTATTCCCCTGCTTCTGAATTCCGACACATAAATAGCCACAACTTTGATCTTCGTCCAAAATCTGCTTAAACATCGTGCCAGATGAAGTTTCATTTTCATAAGGTCTCATATCAAAGTGAGCGTCAATATTAATAATCCCTAGTCTAGCTTTTGGTCCAATGGATTTCCTAATCCCAAGATAATGGCCATACAGGGTTTCGTGACCTCCCCCAAGTATGATAGGAATCGCTTTACTCTCCAAAATCCGGGCAACAGCTGATCCCAGTTGAGATTGGGCGGCTTCCATCTCTGTAC
>NZ_JBFUIQ010000157.1:0-7701 GCF_056401795.1 Peribacillus sp. P4_D6 | reverse complement strand
CTTTTCTGCCCGCTTCACTTTCCTGTTTTAAAATATTTCGAAGAAGCGTCGTTTTCCCGCTGCCGAGAAAGCCGCCCAATATGTACACTTCGGTCGTTTTCATTCTTATCTGCTCCTAAATCCGGTTAAATTCGATTCCGTTAAATTTTATCATAATTAGCTTACTAAAGCACTTGCCGGATTCACATAAAAAAACCAGCCCGTAAGCTGGTTTTAGACTAGACATTTTCGAAGAAAAGCGAGTTCGACTGCAGTTTTTTATTTAAAAACGTCCAGTCGATTTCAGAAATTGCTCCCTTTCCGCCGACTGTCTCCCGAGCCTCCTCGGCGCAAGCGCCTGTGGGGTCTCGGCTAGCCAGTTTTTCGGCAGGAGTGTCGCAAGTTTCTTCAATCTTGCGAGATTTCTTTCCTATAAAATAGAAAAAACACAAAGGGATTAATGTTTTTTTAAAAAATCAAGATTAGGTGAGATCATTCCGACTTCCCTTTCTACAAATAAAAACCAGCCCATAAGCTGGCTTTTCAACATTGATTCATGCTTGAACTTCGTCTTTTTCGTAAATCGGCACCCATCCTGCAGCAGTTACGAAAATCCGGACAGCAACAGTTTTCCTATCTTCCGCGAGCGTGAAATAATGTCTTGTTGATTCTGGTACACTAATAAGATCTCCTGGATTAAGCCGTACATCAAACCACTGTTTATCATTGCCTTCAATGGCAAAGATACTCGTTCCGCCTGCTATGAAACGCACTTCATCATCTTCGTGATGGTGTTCCTGCTTAAAGTTTTCAAGCATTTGATCCAAGTTCGGATTTGCATCGGATAATGTGATGATATCATGGGCTTTATAGCCTCTTCTTTCAGAGATTTCCGCTATCTCTGATTGGAATGTTACAAGGATTTCCTCCTTGTCAGCATCTGATAGATCGTATTTTTCCACAAGATGTGCAGGTAATTTAGAAATGTCCCATTGCTCATAAATAACCCCTTGTGTTTCTAAAAAACCTTTTACCTGTTCACCGTTTTCAATAATATCGTTTGTTTCATGGAATCTGATCGTCGCCATCATTCATTCCTCCTCTATGAGTATTTATCTTATAGAACCTGCAAACGCCTTTTGTTGATTAAGTAACAGTTGATATTGAAATAAAAATTCGCAGGCTTCAAGTATTCTTTTTGCCTCGAATCCGCTTTTGCCCCAAACCGTAATGCCATGATTGCGTATCAGCACAGCGCCAGAGTCTTCTTCGACATGCGGCTTGAACTTATCGGATAGCAGCGGTATGTCAGCGTGATTATATATGATTGGAATCCGAAGCTCCGAATCTTCATCCCACCGACCGGTCGCTTTAATGATTTCATGATTACGAAAGGAAACTTGGCCTTCATCTCCGTACAATTCCGATATCACATTATTTTCAACTGTATGGACATGGAGTACACAGTTCGCATTGGTTTTTCGGTAAATGTCTGTATGAAGTAAAGTTTCGGCCGATGGTCTTAGGTTCGTATCTTCAACTGGTTTTCCTTTTAAATCCACCAGTAAAAAGTCCGTATCCGATTGCTTCCTTTTATCCTTACCGCTTGCGGTAATATAAAAGAAAGGGCTTTTGGGTTCGCGGATGGACAAATTCCCGCTTGTTCCCATAAACCAATCCCTTTCGGCCAGTTCAGCTTTAATATCTGCCAACTCAAGCCATTCTTTAGAATGAGTGTTCACGCTTTAACCACCTCCTGCTGCTTTATAATGTCAATTACATCAAAAAATGTTTCGAATCCTTGATGTGGAATTCCTTCCCTACCGCATTTTTCAAGCAATATGTCACGGGCTATGACAAAATCGGCCTGTTTTGCCGCTTCAAAATCCGTAACTGAATCTCCAATAACGAGTTTAAAATCTTCCGGACCCGCACTTTCCCTCATAATGGATGGCTTGCAGCAACCGCAATCATTACTACATTGCTCATCACAAGCATGTGGCCACTCAATATAAATCTTTTCCTTATCAAAAAATGCATGGTTGCAATAAACGGACTCTTTTGGCAAGATATCATTCAAAAGGGGTGAAATGAAAAAATCCATGCCCCCGCTTACAATATATAAAGGGATATTGGCTTGTTTCGTATACTCAACGAATTCATAAAACCCTGGTCGAATGCCGGCCGTTTTTCTTACATATTGGATGATGTCATCCTTCAAGCCACTATCAAGCAGGGAAAACATATCCCCAACTCCTGAAGATATACTGATTTTTTGCTGAAGGACACCGTCTTTCAACGCTTCCCATTCCGGAGGCGCAAATTTCTTCATAATTGAAATGATATTATCTGTGTTGGTGATCGTTCCGTCAAAATCACAAAAGATGATCGGTTTCATTATTTCTTATAGGCCTCCCCACAACACAAGAGCTTTTTTTAGGGTTTCTTCCTCAGCCGCCGCTTCAGAAAGTTCCTTTCCTGCCAGAACGGCTTCCACAGCAGAACGGAATGCCTTGGCACCGCCCTCTGCTCCGTCAGGGTGCCCGTGAATTCCGCCTCCGGCATTAATCACACTATCAAGCCCGAAATCCTTGATCAGGTCCGGAACCATGCCCGGATGAATGCCTGCAGAAGGAACAGGGAAGGCTTTTTTCCATGAAAGTTCATCTCTTGTCAGAGCTTCAGCAATCGCTAAGGTCTCCGTTTTTTCAAGTGCGACATTTCCATAAGGGGAAGGGAACAAGGATAAATCCGCGCCTGATAACCTTACTAATTTACCAAGCAATAATGGATAGCCGATACCATAAAATGATGAAGATGCCAATGCCCCGCTATATGCGGGGTGCGCCATGATCGGCAGCTTTATACGATCATGTTCACTCAAGGCCTGCAATACATCCAAACCATATGTATGAACGTTGAACAATAAAGCATCTGCCCCTGCTTCAGCCGCTTGCTCTGCCTTATCCAATAATTCAAAAGTTTTCCCAGATAGATTGACAGCATATAAAGTACGGTGGCCAGTGGTTTCATAGACTTCATTCAATATTCTTTTTCCCGTTTTTATTCTATCGAAAAATGGAGTCAGTTCCTGGTCGAAGAGGATCTCATCATCCTTAACTAGGTCGACACCTCCCAATGCTTGTTGCTTCAGTTGCTCATTATGAAATGTTAGGTCTCTTCCCAATACACCTTTAAAGATGCTCATCACCAAGGGCCGGTTAAATACGCCAAGCTTTTCCCTTATGCCTTCAATGCCAAATTGCGGCCCGGGAAAAGCTTTTTGAATATCACCGACAAAATCCAAGTCTATAAGTTTTATTTCACCGTCCAATGAAAGTTTGCCGAAGACCGTCGTAAGGATTGCCGGTAAATCATTGGAGAAATTCCTTGCCGGATAGGCAATTTTAATCAGCGAACGGTATACTTTCCGATTAAAGTAGCTGTTTGCCCTCTCTTCTTCAGATAGGGGTGTCACCGATACGACGCGTCCCTTATGTTTTTCCAGTTGTTTCTGTACCAAATGCGGCAAGTCCGTCCATGTCCCGACAGTCAGACCCAAGGCAATGCTCTCTGCTTTTTTCTCATGATTTCCAATAAAGTCATGAATTAAATAAGTAGCGACTATCTCGCTCATCTGATCACTCCTATAACACGTTAGTAAACTCTCGATGTCACTATTGGCCTGAGATGGTCTCAAAATGGCAAAAGCCCCTTCATAAAGAAGAGGCTTTAAAAAGCCATCTTCTTATCTCCCAGCCATCGGCTGCAAGAATTAGCACCGTGCCTTGTGGATTTCAAAAAAATCCGGCGGAAGGATTCCGCCCCATTTTACAATGGAATTACGGTCGGTTGCTGGGCTTCATCGGGCTAGTCCCTCCACCTGCTCAAAATAAGAAAACGCTGATATATAAGTTGCATCCAAGTATCGAAAGATTAAGAATTTATTTTGTATTCTGACAGGTAATTCCTACTTTGTCAATAAGTTTTAACTATTTAAAGGTGAATAAATCGGATATCTTATTGCATTAAAATAAGTTTAATGTCCGTATTCGTTCCACAGCCTCTTGCAGCCGTTCTTCCGAAGTCAGTAGCCCTACCCTGACATAACCTTCGCCAAATTCACCGAACCCATTCCCTGCGGCAACAGCTACATGGGCATGCGTTAATAAATAGTCCGCAAAACTCTCGGACGTAAAACCTTCAGGTACCTTGAGCCAGGCAAAAAACGATGCCGCTGGAGCTTTGACTTCCCATCCGATGGACCTCAATCCCTCAATGAAAACATTCCTTCGCCCCTCGTACATTTGCACTAACTGCTCTACACAGGTCTGTGAGTCAAGCAAAGCGCTTGCCGCAGCTTCTTGTATCGCCGGGAAAAGACTCACATAAAGATGGTCTTGTAATAGTTCAAGAGCTTCTATTACACTCTTATTGCCCACTGCGAAGCCGACTCTCCACCCTGCCATATTGTATGTTTTCGATAGAGTGTATATTTCAACTCCTACATCCTTCGCTCCCTCCGCCTGGAGAAAGCTTATCGGTTTTTTTCCATCGAATCCTATCGCCCCATAGGCGAAATCATGGACCACACAAATTGAATGTTCTTTTGCAAAGGAGACGGTTTCATCAAAGAAACTTTCAGTTGCAGAAGCGCCTGTGGGATTATTCGGATAATTCAAGAACATCATTTTGGCTTTATCAAGAACTTCTTTATGTATGTCATCGTATTTCGGAAGAAAATCATTTTCTTCTGTCAAGGGCATCAGTTCGGTCTTTGCCTGGGCTAAAACAACACCGGAAAGATAATCCGGATAGCCGGGATCTGGAACAAGGATTGTATCACCTGGATTCAATAAACACTGCGGAAGTTCGACAAGACCTGCCTTTCCCCCGAAGAGAATCGCCACTTCACTATTCGGATCCAGCTTGACACCGTATTCCCGTTCATAAAAGACGGCAGCAGCATCTTTTAAATATTGATGTCCCCGGAATGGCGRATATTTATGATTAATCGTTTTTTCAGCGGCAGTTTGCAAACTTTTGACGATATGTTCCGGCGTCGGCTGATCAGGGTTTCCCTGGCCTAAATTAATGACATCATGTCCTTGCTCCGTGATTGCATTGACTTTTGCGACCAGTGAAGCAAAAAACTGCTTGGGCAGGTCCTGAAGCAGTCCGGATTTTTCGAATTGCACCATTTATACACCTTCTCTGAAATTTCTTGAAATTCTAGTCACAAATGATATATGTTTATCGTAGTCTTGTAAAGCATTTTTTACATGTGGGGGGGTTAAACGATGAAGTGGAAAATAGCTTGTATTCAAATGGATATAGCTTTCGGGCAACCAGATATCAATTTTCAGGTTGCAGAACAATGGATGGAAAAAGCAGCTCGGTCCGAACCCGATATCGTCATATTACCAGAGCTTTGGACAACCGGATACGACTTGACCAGGCTGAATGAGATTGCTGATCAAGAGGCAGAAAAAACGATTGAATTTCTTAAAACACAGGCACAGAAACACCAGATTCACATCATCGGCGGTTCCATTGCGAAAAAAACAAGCAAGGGAATCTATAACACCATGATCATCATCGATAAACACGGAAAGCTCATTAAAGAATATGATAAGCTTCACTTATTTCAATTAATGGATGAACATCATTTCCTGCAGCCAGGTGAAAAAGATGGTTTATTTACTCTTGATGAAAAAATATGTGCCGGGTTCGTTTGTTATGACATTCGTTTCCCAGAATGGCAGCGAGCCCATACCGTTCAAGGCGCGGAAGTTCTATTCGTTACGGCTGAATGGCCAAAGCCGAGACTAGATCACTGGAGAGCTTTATTGATAAGCCGTGCCATCGAGAACCAAGCCTATGTTGTAGCCGTTAATCGTACAGGTTCGGATGTCAATAATATATTTGCGGGCCATTCCTTGATTATTGATCCATGGGGGAATATCATAAGTGAAGCCGGAGAAGGAAACGAACTATTGACAGGCACCTTGGACTTCAACAAAGTTACGGAAGCACGTAACAAAATACCTGTATTCGAAGATCGCCGTCCTGATTTTTATTAATTTACCCATTGACAAACTATTTAAAAAGTTGATATTATTTTCCCGAAGATTAAAATTTCAGAAAACATTTACTCTTATCAAGAGCAGGCTGAGGGATAAAGGCCCTATGAAGCCCAGCAACCGACTGTAATACCATTGTGAAATGGGGCGGATCTTCCGCCGGATTATTGAATCCACAGAGCACGGTGCTAATTCCACCAGAATTCATTTTCTGGAAGATAAGAGGTCCGAAGCCAAAACTTCTGCCTCTTTCTATATGAAAGAGGCTTTTTTATTCTTATTTTGAATCTGGAGGGGAAAAGAATGACTCAAAACCATTCAAATTTTAAGAGATTGACAAACGAAACAGCTATAACTCTTGCAAAAAAACTTGGGTTGGTCAATGCGGATGCAAGTTTGAAATGTAATGAAATCGGCGATGGAAACTTAAATTATGTTTTTCATATTACAGACACGGTCACAAACAAAGGTCTAATAATCAAACAAGCGGTCCCTTATGCCAAGGTACTTGGTGAAAGCTGGCCGCTGACATTGAAAAGGGCAGCCATTGAAGCGAATGCGCTGATTCATTTCAGAAGTTATTGCCCCGAATTCGTACCGCAAGTCTACTATTCGGATGAACAGCTTGCCATCACAGTCATGGAGGATTTATCGCACTTGAAAATCGTTAGAACAGGATTGATCGATGGCGATTCATATCCATTGCTTTCACAGCATATTGGTGAGTATGTTGCGAAGACGGCATTTTATACATCCGATTATCATTTAGAACCCTCTTCGAAAAAGGAGGTGGCCCGACATTTCACGAATCCCGAACTCTGCAAAATCACTGAGGTCTTTATTTTCACGGATCCATTTTTTGAGGAACTCCCTGGAGACTTCGAGGTGGAATTGAAAGATGCCGCCCAAAAAATATGGAATGATCAAGAAGTGATACTTGAGGTCGCCAAGCTGAAGCAAAGCTTTGAAACCGAGCAGGAAGCCTTGCTTCATGGAGATTTACATACTGGAAGTATATTTGCAAGTGTAACTGAAACAAAGGTTATTGACCCGGAATTCGCTTTTTATGGGCCAGTTGGTTTTGATCTTGGTCAATACACCGCCAATCTTCTCTTTCAGGCAGTCACACGCAATGGCGCTGGAAAGGAAGAGATTTTCACGCTCCTTCATGAATTTTGGAATGCCTTTGAAGAAACTTACACCAAATTATGGGAGGTCCAAAATGAAAGTCCATTCCGCCATGTGAAGGGTTATCTGCCTTATTTACTGACAAAATTCAAAAAAGATGCATTCGGCTTTGCCGGCTGCGAACTGATTCGGCGAACCATTGGCCTTTCCCATGTAGCCGATTTAAACGTCATTGAAGATAAAGAAACAAGGATCGCAGCCAAAACGGCAACATTGGAAATCGGTACTTTTTTAATTAAAAAACGGGGAGAATTGGATGTTCCAGCCGTCATTGAAGCGTTGAAGCAACGGACACTGCCATCTTACTCAACCATTTAAAAGGAGACCTGCACATGACTACACTAGCACCCTTACCATATTCGGTACATTGGGATGATACCCATATTACATTATTAAATCAACAAGCCCTTCCTTCCATAACTGAATTTATTGAACTTCATTCTGTTGATGA
>NZ_JBFUIQ010000156.1:0-7738 GCF_056401795.1 Peribacillus sp. P4_D6 | reverse complement strand
GTTCAGATCACCTTTGATCCAAACGTATATCCATATGAGAAGATAATTGAGTTATTTTGGCAGCAAATTGATCCGACAGATCCTGGCGGGCAATTTTATGACCGGGGAAGTTCTTATCAAACGGCCATTTTTTATCATGACGAAAACCAACGTGAAATTGCAGAAGCA
The DNA here is from genome assembly GCF_056401795.1 of Peribacillus sp. P4_D6. NCBI lineage: Bacteria > Bacillati > Bacillota > Bacilli > Caryophanales > Bacillaceae > Peribacillus > Peribacillus sp. P4_D6. Next base: position 7,570 of record NZ_JBFUIQ010000156.1, on the reverse strand, counting down.
TCCAAAGCCAAGCTGCAGGCGAGCGGGAAGTTTTCCGGACCGATCGTAACCCCGATTATACCGGCCAAAACGTTTTATCCAGCCGAGACATACCACCAGCATTACTATAAAAAGCAACCTGAACATTATGAAAGATATTCGATTGGCTCAGGACGTAAAGCATTTATACAACATCACTGGGGGGAAAAAAATGAAAAGTAAAGAAGAATTAAAAAAGAAGCTCACTCCGATTCAATATGAAGTCACGCAAAATAATGGAACGGAACCAGCCTTTAACAATGAATATTGGAATTTGAAGGAGGAAGGATTATATGTGGATATCGTTTCAGGCAATCCTCTTTTCACTTCAAAGGAAAAGTTCGATTCAGGCTGCGGTTGGCCAAGTTTCACTAAACCGCTTAAAGAAGAGGAAGTGGTGGAAAACCTCGATACGAGTTATGGTATGAGAAGGATCGAGGTCCGCTCAAAAACTGCCGATTCTCATCTGGGACATGTTTTCAATGACGGGCCGGGACCGTCAGGATTACGCTATTGCATCAATTCTGCATCATTAAGGTTCATCCCGCTCCAAGATCTTGAAAAAGAGGGATACGGGGAATATAAAAAGCTTTTTGAGTGATTGGAAAACCCCCTATCAGATTATGATAGGGGGTTATTTATTGAGTAATATTCAATCTGTGATGATTGACGCGATCCGGACATATGGAATGTCGGTCAGGTCCATTGCTTTAGTCCTGCCAGTCACCTCAAAACGGACAGTATGTGAACCGGGGCGAAGTCCATTAGTGACAAATAAATATCTTTCACGGGCAAATGGCCACCATGTATTCAAAGTCGTGATTTCATTTCCGTCAATCCATACATTCACTTCCCCGCCATCAGGACTTCTAAGCAGTTTCACACCAAGCATACTCCCTTTGAAGGTATATTGAATCACACTGCCCTTTTCACTACTAGTGAAATAGCCGCCCATTGGCCGGAAACCGCTCATTTTTTCATAGTGGTCAATTTCCGATAATTCAAAACCGGAACGGGCATGCAGCTTAGTTGGAAGACCCGCTACAGCCTTCTCTTGTTTGATGTTATCCAGGAACCGTTCATAAATGGCATCTGCATATAATTTATACCCCAGCCCATTTGGATGTACCAAATCTTTGGTCAGCTGTTTTTCCGTATATCCTGAATTTTTGAATATTGGTCGCATATCAACATTTGTAGCACCATAATGTTTGGATAAAAGTCCAATGGCTGTCGCAAATTCCTCATATTTCAAGGAACTCTCTGTTATTGTGAATAACTCAGCATTAGGGTGGAGCCGTTTTGCCTTTCTCATTAACGCTTCATATGTCATGGTAAAATCATCGACATTCATATATTTGCGGTCATTTTCACCAAAAACGAAGAAAATCAGATCTTTATGATCATGCTTCCTTCTTTGGGAAAGCTTGAATAGGCCCTCAAAAGCAGTTGATCCGCTTTGGACCACGTAGTCACCGTGTAACGGAATATCATTGGCATCATTCATCTTATTTTCTAGCTGTTTGAACCATGTTAGATTAGGATTTTCAGCTCCCGATCCTCTTCCGATACTGTCACCAATGACGAGATACTGAATGGGCTGGCCTGATTGGAATTTTTGATAAACATTTATCGAATCATCTGATCCATATGTTTTAGGAACTTTTTGAAGGATATAGCTGATTAGAAGGATCGTGGCGATTGCAGCGAAAGGGATGAAGGGTTTTGCGTTCTTTTTCAATTATGTTCCCCCGTATTGCCTTTTATGTATCCATGTAGGTATGAGATAGCTTAAAGAGGCTAAGAATTGTTTTTTCCTTATTATATCCCAATTTTAAAGTAACACAATAAATTTGTGACAATTTTCATGGTTACTCGTGGGATTTCAGCCATTGAATGAATAACGCTTAAGAYGGTGTTGATTGAAGTTTTTTCTTAAATCCAAAAAAATAGGCAAATGCACAGACCAAGGCGGGCGTATCGACATATGGTAAGGTGTAAAGAGAAAACAGAATTCTAAAAGGAGTGAAACTTAATGTACGGATATGGTGGAAATGGTGCAGGACCAGGATACGGATATGGTGGCGGTGGATACGGCGGTTGTGGATACGGCGGCGGTAGCTGCGGATTTGGATCAGGCTTCGCTTTAATCGTTGTCTTGTTCATTCTATTGATTATCATCGGTGCTTCATTCTGCTGCTAATTCAATAACCCAAAGACCAGTTGATAAAGCTGGTCTTTTCTTTATGTATGGAAATTGGTGGTTTGACGGTGGACTTTTCCAATTCCATGGTTGCTGACTGAATCGTCATGGATAAATCCAGATGATAATGGGACAGGCGATACACAGCCATTCCTTTTTTAAATCCTGATTTCAGTACATAGGGAATGACGTAAGAATTCAAAGAAAATAGCTCGGTGAATGACATACGATAAGGGACTTAGTTTTCTTTGTAAACCATTTCTGCTAAAATAACGACAGAATGTAATTAATTTAGGGGGATAAAGATATGAAACCTTCCCGTTTACAAGCAGGGGATGAAATTCGCGTAATTGCTCCTTCTAGAAGCTTGGCGATTGTCAAAGGGGAACAACGCAGATTGGCAGAAGAAAGATTGACTGAGCTTGGTTTTAAAGTGACATATGGTAAAACGGTTTTGTTCCATGATGACTTTTTCTCGAATTCGATCGAAGACCGGATCGAGGATTTGCATGATGCGTTCAGGGATCCGAATGTTAAGGGGATTTTCACAAGCATCGGGGGGTATAACGCTAACCAATTGTTACGGTATATCGACTATGATTTGATTAAGGAAAATCCAAAAGTGTTGATGGGGTATAGTGATATAACCGCCATTTTATTGGCCATTTATAATAAAACAGGCTTAACTACATATTCAGGTCCCCATTTCTCGACGTTCGGGATGAAGGCTGGTCTGGAATATACGATGGAATATTTTAAAAAGGCTGTAATTGAAAGTGTAGGCTTTTATCTTGAACCAAGTGAAACGTGGAGTGATGATTCTTGGCATTTGGAACAGGATGACCGAATTTTCCACCCGAATGCTGGATATATGGTCATTCAGGAAGGTGAAGCTGCCGGGACAATCATTGGGGGAAATCTTTGTACACTCAATCTATTACAAGGTACAGAGTACATGCCATCTTTAAATGACAGTATCCTTTTCATAGAAGATGACGAAGAAAGCCATCCATTCAGTTTTGACCGGGATTTACAATCCTTGCTCCATCAGCCAGGTGCAAGTGGCATTAAAGGAATAGTCATCGGCCGTTTCCAAAAGGATTCAGGAATGACTGAATATGCTTTGCAGGAAATCATCGCCGCCAAAAAGGAGATAAATGGCATACCCGTGATCGCTAATGCCAACTTTGGTCATGTTCATCCTTTTGTAACTTTGCCGGTTGGTTCAAAAGCAGTAATGAAGGTGAAGAACGGAAAAGCGACGATCCAGATCCAGCCATGAACGGTTTGAAGACGCCGTTCAAAAAATGGACGGTGTTTTCATCTGTTAGGGGTATGTATGATATGGTTTGCATTATGGTGTATATTAGGAGTCTTTCCTCTTGTCAGTACTGGAAATTGTCCTATTTTACAAGCATTATTAGGGAATATGAGTCTAATAGTTCAAATTCTTTATTTTTCTGATATAATACTAAGAGATTTAAAATAGAAAAGGTGATTATGTGTTATTAACAATTCCAGCATCCATTCGTTTAGAAGGGGCTTTGGCCGAGTATAATAAAAAAGGCCGTGTGAGCCATACATGTTCCGTTTGTAACGAAGACACTTCTAACGGGGATGCAAGTAACTTGAACTACTATAAGTTAGGAACTAAAAAAGTTTGTCATTCCTGCATGAAAAATGTTTTGCGTCATCCGTCTTTAAAAGAGTATGAATATGTACATACTTCAAATATCGATAAAACGGCTTTTTATAAAAATGTGTTGGCTGTTTTAAAGGATGAAAGTTTTTTGGAATCCATTCGTGAAGAAAAACTAAATAGCGTATTGTAAGAAAAAAGTGTATCTCTCGCGGATACACTTTTTTTGTCGCCATTTTTGGAAAATCACCCATGAAACCAAGAAATTATCCGTATACATGCTTAGGCCAATTTCCTTAGCAAGATTACCTTCATCTGGACATACACTTTATTATATGGCATTTGTTTTTAAAGAGAAGGAGTGTGTGGGCTTATGGAGCAGTCTTCATTGATCAAACCGGTCCTGGGAGGAGCCTACCCGACTATCAGTCATGGTCAGGGAGTGTTTTTATACGATAAAAATGGAAAGGATTATCTCGATGCTTCTTCCGGTGCCGTTACAGCCAATATTGGCCATGGAGTCCAGGAAATCATTGAGGCGATGGTAAAACAGGCTCAACAGGTTTCGTTTGTGTATCGTTCCCAATTTACCAGCGATGCTGCAGAGAAACTCGCCGGAAAAATTGCAGAATTGACCAAAGGGGAACTGACATACAGCTTTTTTGTAAACAGCGGCTCCGAGGCGACTGAAACGGCATTAAAAATTGCCATTCAGCATTGGCAGGAAAAAGGGAAGCCAAAGAAACAGAAAATCATATCGAGATGGATGAGCTACCATGGCATCACGATGGGAGCTCTTTCAATGTCTGGACATCCGATTCGCCGGGAACGCTTTACTCCTTTGCTTGAATCATATCCTTCTGTATCTCCTCCATATTGTTACCGATGTCCACTTCAACTTGACCAACATACTTGCGGAATGGCCTGTGCTTCGGAATTGGAAGCATCAATCCGGCGCATTGGCAGTGAAAATATAGCGGCGTTCATTGCAGAACCTGTTATCGGCGCAGCCGGAGGGGCCATTGTTCCTCCTGACGGTTATTTTCAAAAACTCAAGAAAATCTGCGAAGAGAATGATATTTTATTCATTGCGGATGAAGTAATGACCGGATTTGGACGTACCGGTAAGATGCTTGCTTCCGAATATTGGGATGTGGAACCTGATATCGTGACATTAGGTAAAGGTATGAGTGGGGGGTATACCCCAATAGCGGCGGCAGTAATGACCAAAAACGTGATGGAACCCATAATGAAAGGATCGAAGTCAATTATAGGAGGTCATACTTTAAGTGCAAATCCGTTATCGTGTGCGGTATCTTTGGCGGTTTTAGACTATGTCGAAAGGAATGAACTTGTCGAAAAATCAGCCGACAGGGGGAATTACCTGATTAGGGGCTTGAAAAAGTTGGCAGGGAAGTATTCCTTTATCGGTGATATACGAGGGAGAGGTTTATTGATTGGCATCGAATTTGTCCTGGATAAAGCAACGAAGGCCCCATTTCCGAAGGATGCAGATGTGACCAATGAAATCATTGAATTGGGAATGAGGAACGGAATCCTTCTTTATCCCGCAGCTGCAGGCCTTGACGGTGTAACCGGGGCAGCCCTCATCATCTCCCCGCCGCTAACGATATCGGAAGAGGAGTGTGCAGAATTGTTAATGAGGGTCGATATAACCTTTGGGCAATTTAATGAATCGATAGGTAAACGATCACCACAACAAGGAAGTGAGTCATAGTGGTGGAAAATACATTCCAGAAGATTTGTCGTTTGGAAGATGTCCGCCATCACTTTAAAGATAAACAGTCCATCCTATTTGGGGGATTCGGTGGCATAGGGACGCCTCCGGGATTGATCAATGTGATTTTGGAATCAGGTATTAAGGATTTAACCTTGATTGGGAACGATACAGGTTTCCCAGATATCGGAATCGGAAAACTGGTCACCCAGCGCCGAGCGAAAAAAGTCATCGTTTCCCATATCGGTTCCAATCACAATGCAGGACTATTAATGAACAATGGTGAACTCGAAGTGGAGTTCTGTCCGCAAGGGACACTTGTCGAACGGATCCGGGCCGGAGGGATGGGACTCGGCGGAATATTGACCGATATTGGAATGGAAGCCGATATCGTCCGGGAAGGCAAGCAAACCGTAAAGCTAGGTAAGAAAAATTATCTGGTGGAATCGGCATTAACTGCAGATATCTCCATAGTTTACGCAGAAATGGCTGATCCTTATGGAAATCTTCTATTCGATAAAAGTGCCAGGAATACGAATCCAATCGTTGCTGCAGCCGGACAGATCACTATAGTCGAAGTCAGGCAAATCGTTCCGCTGGGCACTTTGGATCCAGAGAACATCATTGTACCGGGTGCCTTTGTGGATTATATCATTCCATCAAAAGGAGTCGATTGGAAATGGGTTTGGGAACAGGGGATAGAAACAGAATAGCGAAACGGGCAGCAGCAGAAATAAGCGATGGGATGCTGGTCAATTTGGGAATTGGCATTCCATCACTTGTACCGAATCATCTTTGGGATGATCATAAAGTGATGTTTCATGCAGAAAATGGCCTTGTGGGAATTGGCAGTACTCCTGAAACGGGGAAGGAAGATGCGCATCTTTGCAATGCTGGGGGATTGCCGATCACCATTAGAGCCGGGGCTTCTTACTGCGACAGTACTGTTGCATTTGGAATGATACGCCGCGGCAGGGTGGATATCACGATTCTAGGAGCCCTTCAAGTAAGTCAAGCGGGGGATCTCGCAAATTGGATTGTTCCGGGAAAGCGGGTGCCAGGCATGGGCGGTGCAATGGAACTGGCTGCAAAGGCAAAAAAGGTCATTGTCTTGATGGAACATAACGATAAAGCGGGCATGTCTAAATTAGTCAAAACATGTACGTTGCCGTTAACAGCCCAAAAATGCGTACATATGATCATCACCGAATTAGGCGTGTTTTCTGTAACTTCGGAGGGCCTTCTATTAACTGATGTATTTGATACGTCCAGCATTGAGGAAATCAGGAATCGGACCGAAGCCTTGTTTACTGTCTCTGAAAACATCCACAAATTAAAAGAATGAGAGAGGAGAATGGATATGTATGAGGAAAAAATAAGAACATGGCTGAATGAACATCGGATGAATGGGGTTCAGCTTTTGCAAAAACTGGTTCAGGAACCGAGCAAAAGGGGCCAAGAAGGAAGTGCACAAGCAATAGTGGTCGAAAAGTGCAGACAACTTGGTCTGGAAATAGACCTATGGGAAATCGGGGATGAACAATTAAGAAAACATCCCCATTTTTATTGCGACCGCAGGGATTTTAAAGGAAATCCGAACCTTGTGGCCATTAAAAGAGGAACAGGCAAGGGGAAATCCCTTATTTTAAACGGACATATTGATGTAGTTCCTGAAGGAGATCATGCAGCATGGCATGATGAACCCTATAGCGGCAAGTTGATGGACGGGAAAGTTTTCGGGCGGGGAACGACGGATATGAAAGGCGGCAATGTATCTTTATTGCTGGCCATTGAAGCGATCGTCGAATCTGGAATCCAATTGAAGGGGGATTTGATATTTCAGAGTGTGATTGAAGAGGAAAGCGGTGGTGCCGGCACACTTGCGGCAGTCATACGCGGGTATAAAGCTGATGGTGCAATCATTCCGGAACCTACAAATATGAAACTATTCCCATTACAGCAAGGTTCGATG
>NZ_JBFUIQ010000155.1:0-7805 GCF_056401795.1 Peribacillus sp. P4_D6 | reverse complement strand
CGCTTATCCGCACCATTTCCGCCAGATGTGATCGAAGTGCCGACAAACTCCACTCCGAAAATCTTTGAATTTGGATCATCGAAATCCTCCTTTAAATTGGCGGCCCAGCTTGCATGTACATCACCGGTCAACACGACCAGATTTTCCAGGTTGTTGCTTTTGATTACATCAATTAAGCGATCGCGTGCAGCCGGGTAGCCATCCCAGGAATCCATGCTGAATTTTGGGGCGGTTGGTGTTCCATAATTCCGTTGTGCAAAGAAAATCTGCTGAGGCAGAACATTCCACTTCGTTTTTGATTTTGATAGATTGTCAGTTAGCCACTGTTCCTGCTCTGGACCTAGTAATGTCCGTTTCGGATCAAGTGACTCAGGCGTTTGCGGTGAACTTCCATCACCGTTTGCCTGATCATCCCGGTATTGACGTGAATCCAATACAAAGAAAGAGGCCAGGTCGCCATATGTGAAATTTCGGTATAACCTCATATCCGCTCCCTTAGGCAAAGATGATTTGCGAAGGGGCATATGCTCATAGTAAGCCTGATAAGCGGCGGCCCTTCTCTTGATGAAAGCTTCTACCGATTGTCCTTTTTCCGGGATGACATTTGCATAATTGTTTTCAACTTCATGATCATCCCAAGTCACGACCCATGGGAAAGCTGCGTGTGCCGCTTTTAAATGGGTATCAGAGCGATATTGTGCGTATCTATTCCGATAATCTTCAAGTGTAATGATCTCTGGTCCACTATGTACACGGACATTACCTGTAGAAGAAACATATTCATTTGGTCCATATTCATATATATAATCGCCAAGGTGGAAGACAATATCCAGATCTTCCTTTGCCAAATGTTTATAGGCCGTATAATAACCATGCTCAAATTGCTGGCATGAAACAAACGCGAATGACAAGCTCGAAACACTTGAACCTATTGGCGGAAGTGTTTTCGTTTTCCCAGTCTGACTTACTTCCCCGCCGCTTTTAAAACGGTAAAAATAGACTTTATCAGATTTTAACCCGCTTACTTCCACATGTACGGAGTGGCCAAGTTCCGGCCTGGCTATTTCCTTGCCTTGCTGGACAATCTTTCTGAAATTCTCATCCTTTGCCACTTCCCATTTAACCGAAATGGCTTCTTTTGGCATTCCTCCTCCATTCAACGGATCCGATGCCAACCTTGTCCATAAAACGACACTGTCCGAGAGCGGATCTCCTGAAGCTACACCGAGAGTAAATGGATAATCACTGAATTTCGGGGCAGCATTCACTTCAATCCCGCCCATTGATTGGGCAAGAGCAAGACCTAATGAAAGTCCGGCAAGCTTACTCGCTCCCTGGATAAAATTTCGGCGGTCCATATTCTTACCTAATTCGCTCCAATTCTTAATTAAATCATCCATTGCTCTTTCATTATTCATTGATCTTTCCCTCCTATTATTTGAATCTGGTTCAAGTATAGAAGGCCATTTTTAAAGGTGTATGAAGATGTGTAAATCAATAAATCAATAAATTAGGAATTTTTAGGCAGGTCTTATGGTACCCATTGAATACAAAAAGAGTTTGGATTCACTTATGCATTTACATAGCCCTACAAACTTTTACATATAACGACAGTCTTTCAGCCTAGTTCTCTTAACGAATCATTTATTTAATCGTTACAAATAACTTCCATGGGCTATTTTTACAATAAACCTTTAAAACTATAAAAGCCTAAAGAAGCCAGCGAAATAATGGAATAAAAAAAAGATCACCATCACTTGGTTGGATACCAAAGTAAGGAAACCTTGATTCAAAGGAAGGTATAGAAATCATCATGGTTTTCTGAAATCGGACATTAATGCTTCAGCAATAATTTTATAAGTGAATACTCACTTTTGGTTTAAAAACATCCTAATTTATGTAATAATAGTTTCATAACAAAAAAAAGAAAGCACTTGAGGATTCTGCATTGGAGAGTATGGAAGCATTATTTGAAAAAATTGAGATATTGAGGAAAGAACTTATAACCACCGGATTGATTTATGGATTTACTGCCCCAAAAACATTACATAAAAGCCAGGAACTAGATGAACTGTTGAATTTACTTACAAATGAAAAAGAACCAAATGATTTAGAATATGTCTAAAAACAGGTATGAACCAATACTTCATGGTTCTCTTACTTCTTATATTTTTCTTGGACTCGTGGTCTAATTTTTATGTAATATCCGCTAAATCATTAGAGTAATTGTTAACATCATCACTCTTCCTAATTAAAAAGCATCCAAAATGAATGGATGCCTTTTTTATCAAAGATTCTTTTAAATGGGTCAACCTAATATTACCGCTGTGTTAATGATTCATTTTTAGTGACTGAAATCCTTTCAATTCAGGGACAACATTGCTTATCTCCCTTCTTGTAACAACAGCAACGAGGTTCTTCGCCGCAAGCATGGCCATATCAAATCGTGTTTGATGAGTAGCTGAACCTATATGGGGCAGGGTTACCACGTTAGGCATGGCTAAAAGCGGATTGTCATGCGAAATGGGTTCCTTTTCAAATACATCCAAACCGGCTGCAAGAATTTCCTTATTTCGCAGTGCTTCTATGAGGGCCTTTTCGTCCACCGTCTGACCCCGGGATGTATTGATAAAGATCGCTGATTTTTTCATCAGTGCGAGCTGCTCCCGTCCCATAAGGTGCCTCGTCTCCGGAGTATAAGGGACCATTAATAGAACGAAATCTGATTCCCGTAAAAGGTGATCTAAAGAAGAATAGGTTGTACTGAGCGTTTCCTCCACTTCGGATTTCCTTCGCCGATTATGATACAAAACTTCCATGTTAAAACCGAATTTGGCTCGTCTTGCAATAGATTCCCCAATCCTCCCCATACCGATGATGCCCAATGTTTTTCCATGAACATCAACGCCAAAGAGGGGTTCATCGCTTTTATTTCCCCACTTGCCATCCTTTACAAGCTTGTCCATTTCCGGAATACGACGGGCTGCTGAGAGCATTAAGGCTAAAGCTAAATCAGCCACGGTTTCATCGAGAACACCAGGTGTATTTGTACCGATTATGCTTCTCTTTTTCATTGCCTCCAGATCAAAGTTGTTGTAGCCTACCGAGATATTGCTGACAGCCTTTAGACGTGGTGCATGGTCCAGAAATTCATCATCTATTTTTTCTCCTGTGATGAGCAGTCCCTCCGCATCAGAAATTTGCTTTAACAGTTGGCTTCTGGTAATGGGTTCATGGCCGTTCCATTTTTCATACTGGCAATACTTCGAAATAAATGCCTCTACCTCGGCCGGTACTGGTCTTGCTATATACACTTTTGGCTTCAATTTATTTCCTCCTCGATAATACTATTCTTGAATAGGATGTTTTACAATAAACCAATAGCAGATTGCTGCGCATCCGGCGATTAAACCGCCAGATATAAAGGCGAGAGAGTAAGAACCAGTTGTATCCACTATCATGCCTGCCACAACAGGGGAAAAGGCACCACCAAAATAACCACCAAAATTCTGAATTGCTCCTACGGAAGCAACCATAGAAGGAGGAGCAATGTCGCCGGCGAGTGCCCATGCGCTGCCTGTAATGGCAGAAATAAAACAAAGAGCAAGGGTCAGTAAAAGTAAGGTAATAGCGAGCCCTTTAACAAGTGGAACTGCACACACAACAATAGCGGCCAAGATGGCACATATACTAATTAAGGCACGCTTTGCTTTAATAGGTGTAGTAATTCCCTTGTCGACCAATTTTTTAGTAAGATATCCTCCGAAAATATTGCCAAAGATTCCGCCAAGCCAAGGAATACCAGCATATATACCCATTTCTTTAAGTGAGACATGATGGACATCAAACAAATAAAGGGGAAGGAATACAAGGAAAATATTCCAGATCCAGATGGTACAGAAGAAGCCTAGAATCATCCCCCATACGCTTCGATATTTAAATAACGAACCCCATTTTATTTTTGATGATTGAATGCCTTGCTCCACTCCACCACCTTCCGACTTAATGTATTCAAATTCCTCCTTGGAAAGTTTTTGGCTTTTTTCAGGATTTTTATAAAAAATAACAAAACCGATCGCGAAAATGATGCCGATTACACCCGTAATATAAAACAACGCTCTCCACCCAAAAGTCACCATAATGAAAACGAGAAGTGGCGGTGCAATGGCAGGTCCCCATTTGGAAGAAGAATCCCAAATTCCAGTTGCCAGGCCGCGTTCCTTTTTTGGGAACCAATACGATGTAATCTTAGCCATTGTAGGAAAACACGGTGCTTCACCCACTCCAAGTAAAATCCTTGCAGCAATAAATGAACCCATTTTATGAACGGCTCCCGTTAAAATGGTCGCACCACTCCACCAAATAAGCGCGATTGTATACACCTTTTTGGTCCCGAACCGATCGATCAGCCAGCCTGAAGGAAGCTGCATTAATGCATAACTCCAAGAAAAAAAGGTTCCCAATAACCCGATTTCGGTCACGCTTAGCCCGAGTTCCTTCATCATTTCGGGAGCTGCAATGGAGAGATTGGCACGATCTAGATAGTTGATTATTCCCCCAATCAATAACCAGATGACGACTGTCCAGCGAAATTTCCGGCCAAAATTTAATGGCTTTTCTTGCTTTGTTTCCATTCTTGCTTCCATACCTTATCCCCCCTTGTTATATAAAACGCCTAAATTGGCAGCGCTTCCAAAATAAGAAAAAGCCCAGTTCACTCTTGGAGAATATGTATATACAAGGAGGCTTTTGTTTTATAATATAAAACTGAGTTTTGGTTTTCTAATAAAAAAAATAAAAAGATAATTCCTATTATTCTGTAAAGTATCGTATTATGAGGATGTGTGAATGTCAATCTTTATTCGTAATTTCAGGATTATATTCCTAGTAAACGTTATATGCCAATGTAGAAAATTGATAGACGTTTTTTTAAGTAGTAAAATCTTAACAGGCTTTATCCCACAATCCATTTCATTTCCATCTCTAGCTTTGCTGCCGGGATGGCTGAGAGCCCATTCTATCTCTCAAAAATCTCGGGCAACGTTAAACGACGGTTAAGCTTTTATTATTTTTCTATAAGAAAAGCAAGCGTTCCTGATACATGTGGGCCGACCATAGACGTACCTGTTAAGGCAGCTGAAGTCTACTAGATAAGTGGGATATTAATTGTTCGCTTGGCGCAACTGTATCCACTTTTCTATTGGACTTACTAAACCTTAATGAAAGCCGGGATGGTTAACGAAGATCCCATCCTTTCTCACTACATCTATATTTTTTGTCTCATTCTCCGCTCCTCACAGTGCATTGAGACACGCCATCTACTTCTCCTTGAGAATCTTTTCATTGAATTTCATAAACTTTATTCCAACTTTGTTTTCTTCTTTTATTCTTTGTTTTCCGTTTATTCATTTAGATAATTATAAAATAATATATTATATTAATTTTTTATGATTGTAATTCCACTTATTGCTTTTGAATTAAACGATTGATTCATTCATTCAATAAGAAAAAGAGCCGTTGTAGCAGCTCCTTGTCCCCTCTTTCCCCCTTTTGGACCGAATGATAGAGGATTGTTTCTCCTACTCTTTTTTGACTCTTTGCAAGCGTTTGGCCTTATATTGTTCAAAATCCCAATTCGACAAAAATTCTTTTGCAGAAGTATAGCCTGATTTATAGAGAAAGTTGATTTCTTCCTCATTCAGTTCAAAATCCGTTGCATTGATGCCGCCTATAGGAATTTGAATCGTGCGTTCAATCGTTTCTTCGTTCATATGTCGTAAATCATGGGCTTGGAGCATCGTTTTAAATATATTTTTGAAAAGGTGGATGGGCGTTGGGATAACCCCGCCTATGTTAACTTCATCTTTCACAAAATGGAATCCGAAAGTTGGAAAACGAGGATTGTCGGTATCAAATATCCATATCGGGAAGTTACTAAGTAAACCACCATCTAAAATGTAGGATTTTTTCCGGTCTTTTGATTTCCAAATAACCGGACGGAAGAAAAATGGTAAGGAGGCACTCATCATAACAGCAGTTGAAACTTTTAAATCAGCTGGAGACATACCATAGCGGTCCAAATCATCTGGCAAAATAAGCATCGTTCCATTCGAAACATCAGAAGCAATGATCTTCAACTTTCCATCTGGAAGATCCGCGAATGTCTTTATCCCTTTTTCCGAAAGAAGTGAATCCACCCATGTCTCCAAATAATCGTTTTTGTAAATCCCAAGATGAACCATGAGTTCCAAAAAGAAGCCCAAAATGGGAATTCGATTCAGAATTGTCCTGCCTCGAATCTTTGAGTAATTGATTTCACTAAACTGTTTTCTAATTTCATGGCTTTTATAGCCACTAGCCAAAAGAGCAGCTATTATTGCTCCTGCTGATGTCCCAGCAAGTCTTTCCCATTCGACATTTTCCTCTTCCATTGCTTGAATTGCCCCAATAAAAGCAATTCCCCTGACCCCCCCACCTTCAAATACAGCATCTGCTCTCATTTTTTTCCACCTCTCGATAAGAGTTACTATCATATTAACAACATTTGAAAATAAAGTGAATTTTCACACTCCTGGACTCTTTGATGGCAATCAAACGTAATAACAATAGTAGGATAGCATCTATTATCATGGTATGTAGAAAACGAAGCATTTGCATRGACAAATTATCAGATTAGGAAGCAGCCTTTGATAAAGGAATTCTTTAAATGATGTCGAAAAGGATATGTAACAATTGAAGGAGTGAAAAAATGGAAAATAACCGTGCCAAGAAAATGTATGATTACCATGTTTGGGCTAATCAGCAAGTGTTCCAAAAACTAAAACAATTACCGGAAGGAGTCTATGGAGACACGATAAAAAGTGTCTTTCCATCAGTCAAGGAAGTCCTTGTTCACCTTTACGCAACAGATATTACCTGGTTGGAGATAATGAAAGGAAGCACAGTTCAAGAAACTTTTAAGAAAGTTGAACAGCGGCGGAAAGAAGTGGAAGGAATCACATTAAATGAACTGGAATCCTCATATGATGAACTTGCAAAGGATTACGACAATTTCCTTACTTCGCAGCCTGATCTTGAACGGACCATTGTAACCGAACATCCGAAAATGGGGGCTTGTGAGTTTGTACTTGCCGATCTCATCCATCATGTAGTGAATCATGGGACCTATCATCGCGGTAATGTATCAGCGATGCTCCATCAACAAGGCGAAAATGGCACACCTACAGATTATGTTTTTTACTGTTTAAAATAAGCGGTTTGACAATCTATAAGAGTTGCAGTAACATTGCCGCTCATTCCAGATGAAAGCCGATGGTCCTCTTGCAAAGGAATCATCGGCTTTATTAGGATGATTAAAATTCATACGCCCGTAGAATGGTATATTCAGTAAATACAACTGCCTTCTATATATGCTACATGACCTTTAAAGTTTTATCCGTTGAAGGCGAAGTGCATTCAATACGACTGACACTGAACTGAAGGCCATGGCAGCACCCGCTAACCACGGGGCAAGAAGTCCGATGGCCGCAATTGGTATTCCGATTACATTATAGGCAAAAGCCCAGAATAGGTTTTGTTTGATGTTTTTCATCGTCTTCCTGCTCATGCGGATGGCATCTGCAATACTGTTCAAATCACCCCGGATCAAAGTGATATCGGCAGCTTCCATGGCTATGTCCGTCCCGGTTCCTATCGCCATTCCTATATCGGCTAGTGCCAGCGCGGGCGCATCATTTATCCCATCGCCGACCATTGCCACTGTTTTACCGGCGGCCTGCAGTTTTTTCACTTCTTCCGCTTTCCCT
>NZ_JBFUIQ010000154.1:0-10684 GCF_056401795.1 Peribacillus sp. P4_D6 | reverse complement strand
TTTTAGGATTGGCCATTAAGCGGTTTTTCCCAGTAGCAGTTGAAAAAAGCTTGACCKTTTTACCACTTATTTCGGTAGCAGCCATCATTACTATTGTAAGCGCAGTAGTCTCAGGCAACGCAGCTAGCATTGCTGCTTCCGGGTTCCTTATTTTTACTGCCGTGATGCTTCATAACGGATTTGGGTTACTTTTTGGTTACTTAGCAGCAAAAGTGCTTGGACTTGATGAAGTGAATAGAAGAGCGATTTCGATTGAAGTGGGCATGCAGAACTCTGGGTTAGGTGTCGCGCTTGCTACTGCACATTTCGGCCCGCTGGCAGCACTTCCAAGCGTCCTGGCTGCTGCATGGCACAACATATCGGGACCAATTCTCGCGACTTACTGGTCAAAAAAACATGCTGGCGACAGTATAGAGGAACCGAGAGTTCATCCGGTGGAGACCAAGCTTTAATTATTTGTAATTGAAAAAAAACCCATGCTCCCAGCAGGGTTTTTTTTTATCTATAAATCCCAGCACTAAGTAAGGGTTTTAACCTTCCACTAACTGATTTTTACCAATTCGCTTAAACGCCTTTTGAAATATTGAAGCAGGTCATAAGAAATGTACGACATCGTAATTATAAGGAGTGTCTCAAATAGTTTTAAGAAAAGATTGTCAGATATATGATCCATTCTTAGTGCCGATATAATTAAATCAAAAATATCGATGAATACTACATGAACAATGTATATACCCAGGGCTCTTCCTCCTACTTTAGTAATGAACAAATCCTTCCCCAATGTTTTATTATTTAATGCAAATAAAAAAAGGAATGCAGTTAAAAAGATAGTAGAAATAAAATACTCCCCATGACTTCCCGATAATATCTTTTCTAATAAGTATCCTTCTACCACTTGGATAGTAAAGAAGATAAAAATTAAAGATAAATTGGTTTTGGCTGTTATTGCTCCCGACTTTTTAAAGAATTTATCATCCGCAAAGAAGAATCCCAAAGTTGTATAAAAAAGACCAATGAATAAAGCATCCCGTGTACTCAGAGGAAGATCATAGAACACCGAATACGATTGTCCGAAAAGACCTAACAAGTTGAATATTAAGCTAATGGGTAAAAGAAGCCATGCTTTTTTTAACTTAAAAAAACCGAATAGAATGATAACACTCCAAATTAATGCGGTTAAAAACCACAATTGGTATCCGCTAGTCCCAGTTCCGTAATATAAAAGGTCAAGAAAAGAAAAATGATTAATGTATTGCGCAAATTCCTTTGGTACATCGGCAGCATCTTTATAAAGAATTAGAACATCATACATCATATAAAAGAAGAGCCAGCACAAATACAGTTTCAAGATTTTTATAATATACCTTTTAAAATAATCAAAGGAATCCCTTTTATGAATCATCTTTTGACCGAACAAATAACCAGATGCAGTAAAGAAGAATGGCACCGCAAACCTTGAGAGGTTATCGAGAATAAATAGACCAATTTGGCTATCCCTAGGGAATACATGAATGACTACAACAGAAAATATGGCAAAAAATTTAATAAAGTCAATCGCGTTATTTCTTTCCATTTGCTCACCCTTTTCATAACACTTTTACTATCATTGGTTATTCCCTATATTATGTACACCAAAGAAAAATTTATTTTTCTCTTTCTGATTCCAATTACAAGATACTGTAAGACTTAATTAATGAACAGCTAATCGTTCAGGAGGGTGGACTGTTTGTAGTAGTAGCTTCACTTTACAGATAGTAATCATATGAATGCCTATGTTCTTGTTAATCAGGCCCTTACAGAAGAAACCCCTGTAATCAAGCCTTTTGACTAAGCGAAATGGGGAGACTTTCTGATTGCAACTTGCCAATTGATATTTAATTATCATTGCATGGGGCACTGCACACATGCTGGAGCATAAGTCCTGCTGATATATTAAAAAAATTTAATTTTTGCTGCTCTAAAAGAATGCTTAATAGTTTTGGTAAGACAATGTGATGAAGGGGGAGGAGGCGTTCTTATTTTCTACTTTCTCTATTAACTTGCTCCCATATTAAATTCACTAATTCTTTGCGTCTCATTCCTGAATTTTCAAGTAATTTAAACATTAATTCATCATATTTAAAGCACCAATGCGACGTAGCTGTGTCTGTGTATTAATCATGATTGATGACCTGATTTTATACAAAACATCTTACATTGGACGATGTGAGTCCATCTAATTCCAATTTAATATAAACATGGTAAGTACAAGCAATTTTATGCATATAAAATTCGCATATATCAATAATAAAAAGGAACTTTTTAACTTTGGAAGGAGATGGTTTTATGAAAAAATTATTGCTGATGGGATTTATTTTATTATTTCCTCTAAACATGGTGGCCGGAACAACTAGCGCATACGCTAAGTCACAGGAACAACGTATTAGCCAATCTGAGGTAAACTTCGAAAATGAATTCAGGAGACTTTGGATTGATCATGTATTATGGACAAGTAATTATATAACAAGTGCAACCACCGCTGGAGCGGAGGATCAAACACAGGTACTAGCTAGACTTCTAAAGAATCAGGAGGATATTGGTAATGCTGTAAAGCCAGTATACGGAGAGAAAGCTGGGAACAAACTTACGGATCTGCTTAAGGAGCATATTGTAATTGCGGGAAAGATTGTAGATGCGGCTAAAAGCGGAAATGATGCCTTGGTGAAACAGCTAAACAAAGAATGGTATAGAAATGCTGATGAAATAGCAGCTTTCCTTAGCGGTGCCAACCCCTATTTAAAAAATGAAGATCTAAAAAATTTGCTGTATATGCATCTGAAATTTGTGACAAATGATTTAACTGCAAGCTTAGCAAAAGATTGGAACGCAAGAATCGTTGCAATTGACGAAGGGGTCACACATATAATCCTAATGGCAGATACTATCACTGCGGGAGTTATAAAGCAGTTTCCGGATAAGTTTAAATAATAATCTTAAGAATCCTCCAGTAATTTGTTGGAGGATTCTTTCATGTTGAGAGATGAATTTATTATGTTTATATAACTGGTTCAATCAAATGCGCGCTGTTGCGTAACTGCATTATTACACTGAACTGCACGGTTACTTTAAGTACATTCCTTCACAACCTCTTTTATAAAAGAGATTTCTTTAGCATTATGCCAGTGTATTATACTGAAGAAAGGTAAATTTCACTTTTCGAATTATTTAGGGTATGGAGATATTTCTCATTAGTTAATAATCAGTGAGTAGAAGCTAAAACAAATAATAAAGTAGAGTGATTAACGACACAAAAGTGTTGTTTTTCATTCGATTAACAAAAATACAAATTTAATCCAAAGACAGCAGGTTTGTGTTTGTGTCAAAAAATTAATAAACACAAATCTACTGTCTTTTTAATTTTTTGACATTATGACTCCACTAGTGTGTAACCAAAACCACCACGTTCAGTAAATCGGAAAAAGCCCACAACATTTAGGTTAGGGCTCTTTTTGCTCCTATTTACTGACTTTGGCAGCTAGTTGGCGATTTTTGTGACTACTAATGAGGGATACCTATATGTTACATTGGCAGATGCAGTAATAACTCTAATACTTAGCCTATCGTTTGCGGATAATTGAAGTTGGATTGTTCTTCCTATCGTGTTTCTAGTTTCAACTTGCGATGGTTGACCGCCTGGACCGCCTGAAATACGATTAAAGGATTCAAAAGTACTTTCAAGAACCGGGGTTGTGTCATTGATGAATAACCTGAACTGCACCTCGGTATTAAACGTCAAGTTAGAAGCATTAATCAATCTGGCTGTTAAATCCATGCTAATCTCATAAACCCCAGCAGTCAGAACCTCAATATCAGTATAAGGACCAGGACCGGGAGGAAAAGGAGCAGTTCCTAATAACGGCCCAGTAGTTGTAAAAACAACCTTCTGCCCCAGAGCCGGAGGACTTACCGTAGATACTGTGACAAAATTTCCAGACGGATCGTACAATGACCCATAAGCCAAAGCACCCCCTGGTCCTGGAGGTCCTGGAGGTCCTGGAAGTCCTTGAAACCCTTGAGGTCCTGGAGGTCCTTGAGGTCCTCGAGGACCTTGTTCACTATCCTTACATTTTTTATGATCGTTTTTATTGACGAAATCATCTTTTTTATTAAAGAAATCATCTTTTTTACACTTATAGGTCGTGTCAACAAATCTACGACCTTGAATTGGCTTATCTATTTTACTCACCCTTTTTCTCATTGTTCACTTTCCGAAAAGTCAGCAATGAAGATTTTTTTTTGTTTTTTCCGTTTCTCTTTCTGCTTTAATAGTTTCTATTTCCTCTTTAGCAGAGGATACAAGGGGCCCTATACGTTTTACAGTAAGTGACAGAGATCTATAAGAAACACTTCCACTCACATTTTGAATAAACACAAACACTTTTTCTCCTGCATTTAATTCCACTTGGACGGTCTTACCTATAGTGTTAAACCAAAAAGGTTCTCCAGTTTGACATGTCAATCCTATTACGATTCCGAAAGAGGAACCTGGAATTGGCCCTATGACACTTCAGTTAATCGTGAATAATGAAGTGTCAAGTTCATTAGTAACAACAACAAGGTCGGCACTTATTTCATAGACACCACTTAGAGAGACAGTGATCTCATTTGTTTCCGGATTCGGGATTGTATTTAAACTGAATCCTCGGAAATCAAAATCTATATGACAAAATTCCCAAACGGATTGTACAATGATTAAGCCAAAGCACCCCCTGGTCCTTGAGGTCCTGTTTTCCGTAGTGTGATTCTTTGCAACAAATATTATCGTGATCGGCCAAGTTAATCACTCCCTTTCTACACTATATATGCCGATATAAAAAAAAGGCTTGGATTTTTAAGTTTGTTTTTTTAAAAATAAGGATCTATTTAAAGTTATATTGAATGGGTTATATTGAATGCGTACAATTAAGAATGATAGCTGAATAACGTTTGGGCAAGTTATTTTAAAGAAGAAGCTGGAATATCGATTTATCAACGTTATGTATATACTGAACATAAAAAAACCTATAAATGTGCTTGTTGAAATACCATGAAAATTAACTTCTGAAAAAAAAGGAATACCGAAAAAGACGCAGTTCATATGTAAAAGGGGAGAGCGTCTTATATATGGAATCGGATTGGTTAACTGAATTAAGAAGCCTCTGGTTCTGCCAATGTAACCGTGTAGCTTTAACTTTCAAGTCTTCCAAGCGAATTCCGAACAATGGATTGTTGCAACTGAGAAATATGATTTTCGTAAAAGAAAGTATTGTCGAATCCCGTTTCGCGTGGAAAATCATGGATTTCTAAATCTGAATCACCCTGAGGTATATTTGAAAAAGTTTAGATTCATGAATAGGATATTTGTATAGATTTGTGAATTATTTCGGGAATATGGAAATGAATCAAATAATAAACGGTTCAACAAGGATATTTATCAATTAGATAATAATTTTAAAAAGAAAGTCTTGACAGGAATTTAGAATTAATCATAAAAGGAAAATAGAGAAGCTAAAGCATTCGTAAAAATGATTTTCCGTATGGATGTCTATATGTCAGATGTAGTCGTTGTTAAAAATGTTTAATAGATGAGGGGTGGTAGACATTAAAGGAAAGAATCATTTTTATTAAACATTTTTCTAGTTTACATAATATATATTATAGGAAGTTGTATTTTTAATGTTTATTTTGTCTCATATCTTAAGAATACTTAACTTAGTGAGACGTGATACGGATTTTTTATATTTAATTTCATTGCCATTATTTATCTATAATTTTTTTATTAATTAGTCATTGTTAACTTATACTTTAAAACTTAAATAAATATTGTTCCAATTAAAATGATTGATCTTCAATTAAAAATTCGGTCTAAATTCGCAATAAGATTTCTTGGATTTAAGCTAATTTCACATCAGTTACGGTCATTAAAATTTTCTTGATTTATATATTTATTTATATATTTATTTATATATTGATTTATATATTGATTTTTAATTTATCTGCTAATTGTTAACATATTTCGTTTTCAATCATTTTTATGCTATAGATCGGATTATTCAATTAGTATTTATCATCCTTAGTCATTTCACTCTAAGGATCTCTAATTGCTTGGTTGTGGTAATCAAATCTATTTTATTATATCCCTTCATGTATAAAACGGAAGCGCCCTCACTTTTCCCCTTTTTCCATCCATTCGCTTTAAGGGCCATTGCATATCCATAGGGAATGCCGTCTTCTTCAGAAGCCCTTGACCATTCATATCTATTCCCTTGTTCATTTAACTGAACCAATTCAGCATTTTTAGGTACAGGGAATTCATTTAAATCTTCTGTAGCTGTGTCTAAAGAAATAGAAATTGAAATTGAGTAATAAATGAATTGCCCCTCCTATTAAAAAAGCAGCTAGGGTAAGTGCACAACTAATCTTTTTCTTCATATTGCTTCCCCTTTCCTTTACTTTCCTAAAGACCTATTCAAAGAATAGTTATCTAATAACCTGTAGTAATCTAAATATCCCTGTTTTATTTACATTATTTATCATTTTTATTATTCTTATATATAAATTAAATGGCCAAATGAGAAAAATCACGGGTTAACACTTATGAAAAGTTATATAAATATAATTTACCTCAATGATAATTCAAAAGGTTTTTTATCATGCAAGTTCCGCTTTCTACCTGAAATTGATGATAGCTCCTCCATTTAGCCACATAATTACAATATAAGCTTTCATAAAAACCTCATAGCAGCCTTTAGCATGAATAACCTTTAAAAATTGTTTTAAACTTAATGATGCTCAAACCGCCATCGAGTTTTGATGTAAAATAACAAGCATTGACCGCTTTCATATGTGGAAACAAGCAGTGAATCAATAGGAAGCTGCCAAGGGTTATAAGGCAAACCTTCAAATTAAATTTGTATAGAGCCACACCTACTTTCAGCAATCAGTTTTTTTATCATGATAGAAAGATTTAAAAGTTTCAGGAATCAAAAATGCCAGATAAAATAGAATGGTTTTAAGATCTCAAGCTTTGTTTGATTAAGCAGAATAATAATGTTATGTAAACACTCACGAAAGGTTAATTACCTTTTTGGTTTTTTTGCGTTTGAAAGTTTTTATTAAGAAGTTGCTGAAAGTTAATTAGCAAGTAATTGATGGGCTTATGTAGCTTTTTTCTATTGAATTGGCTTTTCGCATTAGAGTTATAAATCATTCTTCTGTTATAAATAACGGTCATGCATTTTTGATAAAGTCTATTCTTGACCACCTATGGAACTTTATTTCTAATAGATAAAAAAAGGAACACGAAATCACTATTGATCGCATGTTCCAGTTAGGTTATTTATGTTCGAATGGATTCGATACGGCTTTGGATGAATTCGAACGAGTTTTTTGCTTCTTGGACGATTTGTTTGATCAGTTCATTGACGGTCAATATTTCTTTTATGAGTCCTACGGATTGACCGCATGACCAGATGCCTCCGTCTAAATTTCCTTCAAAGTATACTTTCTTGCTTCTTTGTCCCGTAATTAGCGGAATCAATTCCTCTATAGTGGCACCTTCATTTTCAAGTTTGTCCACTTCTTTACTGACGGCATTTAATGCTACACGCGAAGGACTGCCTATATTCCGTTGGATGACGACCGTATCCGTTTCATTGGCCGATACCATCCACTGCTTCACGTTTTCATGAATCGGTGCTTCTTGCGTTGCCATAAAGCGAGTCCCCATGACGATACCTTCAGCACCGAGTGATAAGGCGCTTCGCTACCTTATGTAACACGGTAAAGCCGTGCTCTTTAAGTCTGGGCATTAAACTTTCTGGGCTTCGGCCACTCGTTTCAACAATTTTCACATCTTCCTCAATTAAAATATCGATGAACTCATCATTCGGGGTTGCCGTTTGACTTGGAAACAGGTTCAGGTTGACAGCAAAGGGTTTCTTGGTCAAAGTTTTCACTTTCCGTATTTCATCACGGAGACCCTCTGGTGTCACCTGTGTTTTCGAAGTGATGATACCAAGTCCCCCGGCTTCTGAAACAGCGGCCGCGAGCGGGGCCCGTCCAACTTGAAACATCCCGCCGCAAATAATCGGATATTCAATCCCCAATAATTCAGTCATTCTCGTTTTCATTTGCCATACCCCTTTCATTTTTCAAGGATTTCTATAAGTCTGCTTTTCTTACATAATGTACACACGCATGCCTATATACCATACTTATGGAGCCGCTTGTAAAATGTACTTCTTGGAATATCCATCAGCTTTGCTGCAGCAGTGACATTTCCTCTTGATTTTTGTAATGCCTCTATCATTAGATCCCGTTGAATTTTTTCACGGATCGTCAGTTCATTTCCCTTGATGCCATTTTTACCCGGTTCTTCCCATGCAGGGAAATCATCATGCCGTGTAACGGGCTGGGAATGCATGGTATTCAACACTTTAACATAATCAAGAGGTCCTTCTGCTAGTAAGATGGTCAATCGCTGAAGTACATTCTGCAGTTCTCTAATATTGCCTGGCCAATTGTACTCCTTTAAACGGTTCAATAATTCCTCAGTTAATGGAATACTCCAATTATTCTTCGAACACAAGTAGTTGACTAGATAAGGAATATCTTCAATCCTTTCCCTTAAGGGAGGTACATGAATGGGGTAAACGTTCAGCCGATAGTATAAATCCTTACGAAAGGACCCTTCATTGACAAGCTCTTCAAGAGTACGGTGTGTTGCAGTGATAATGCGAATATCCAATGATATGCTTTTTGTGCCGCCGATCGGAACGATTTTTCTTTCCTGAAGAACACGCAGTAAGGCAACCTGCATCGCTGAAGGGATTTCACCGATTTCATCGAGAAAAATGGTCCCTCCATTTGCCTGCTCGAACTTCCCTTTGTGACCTTGCCGTTTAGCGCCTGTAAAAGCGCCATCAACATACCCGAATAGTTCACTTTCCATTAAATCCTTAGGTATGGCTCCGCAATTTATCGTGACGAACGGTCCTTTTTTACGGATGCCATTATCATGAATAGCCTTGGCAATAAGCTCTTTCCCGACACCTGTTTCACCGGATATATACACATTTGCTTCTGTCGGTGCAACAAGCTTCAATTTACGTAATGTGTTATGAAAGGATTCACTAATCCCTCTTTCCCCTTCGAAGACAAATCTTTCTGAAGGCATTGAAACAGGAAAAAGCCTATTGGCTTCACGACCATGATTCTCCGATAGGAATAAACACTTACCGGAAATCCTATTATCCTCTTTGGATAGAAGCGGATTTTCCTTTACGATTCGATATCCATGATTTAACAGATCGGCCAACGCCATACCGATGGATTGAGGAATTTTTTTGCGAACCTGTTTACTGGCGGAGATTATCATTTGTTTATGATTACATACGATAAAAGGCAAATCTGGATAGGTTTCTGCAAGTTCTATCGAGTGCTGGGTCAGTGCCAGCTCCTTTTTATAGGAACGCATTCCCATTTCCTGTTCGATCGTATACGCCAAATTGGCTACCATCCCCAGCATGGAGGGATGAAAATATTCTACTGGACATGATATATCCAAAACTCCCAATATCTTACCGTCTTCATTTAATATGGGCATGGCAGAGCAACTCCATTTGTGCGAGGCAATCGAATAGTGTTCGGTACCTTGGATCATTACGGCTTCACCCGTTTTCAAAGCTGTTCCAATTGCGTTCGTTCCGACCTCACCCTCCGTCCAGCATACACCCTCCACAAAATTTATTTTTCCTGCCTCATCGAGGATTTTCTCGTTTCCGGAAAGTGAAAGGACATATCCATCCGGATCGACCAATAAAGCCATCATTCCAGATTCTTTTATCGATTGATTCATCCTGGATAATTGGGGTGATGCAACTTCTAATAGGAAGGAGTTTTTTTCTCTTTGAATGTCCAATAATTCATCCGACAAAATGTGTTTGCCTTTATTAAGGTATGGGTTGACTTGATCTTTTTTGCAGCGATACCAGGATTCCATTATTCGCTTGTTCAGACGATTTGAATCGAGAACCCCTTCACTGACAAAGCGTTCCCATGTACGTAGATAACAACTGGTGGATAGCATATAATCCTCCTCTAATCATTTGGTTTGAACCTTCATTTGACCAGTCAATCTAGAGGAAAAATACCATGGAGTAATAAAATAGGATGTTATTCGAGGTCTTTTTAATTATAGTAGATTATGTATTCGCTTACAATATATAGATTAAGTTTACAAAAAAGGCATCATGTGATCATTCACATGATGCTTCTCCATTTAAACAATAAAGTTTATGAGAAAATAACTCCTCCATCAATCATGATGGATTGACCTGTCATATAATCCGAATCCGGTGAAGCAAGGTAAGAGACGAATTTCGCCACATCTTCTGGGGTTTCGGAGCGTCCCAAGGTTATGGAATCTGTGAACTTTTTAAATGTTTCCCCTTTAGCAAGATTCATATATGGGCCCATTTTTTCATCGATTAAATCCCACATTTGCGTCCCGACAATTCCTGGACAGTATGCATTCACCGTAATGCCGAACTGGGCCAATTCCTGTGCTGCCGCTTGTGTAATTCCCCTAACGGCAAATTTTGTGGCCGAGTATGTACCTAGTAAACTAAACCCTTTATAACTGGCTATGCTGGCAGCACTTATG
>NZ_JBFUIQ010000153.1:0-7954 GCF_056401795.1 Peribacillus sp. P4_D6 | reverse complement strand
GTTCAAAGGTTMGGTAAATATCACCCGGATTATAAACGCATCAATTTAGAAACGAGACAAGCTAAACGAGACATGGATATGCATCCTGCCGTTGCAAGGTTTAAGCGGGCGGAGACAGAATTGCAGTCCGTTCTTGATGAAATAAGCGGAAGAATTGGCCGAGCGGTTTCTGAACAGGTAAAAACCCCGGCAGGGAATCCATTTTTTGTTTCATCCGGCGGATGTTCGACGGGAAGCTGCGGAACTGGGGGAAGTTGCGGGTGCTCTGCTTAAGGTAATGGCCAGATTGGAAGCATTCAGGGCCGGTATATAACATGCAGCCATCGAAATTCGACATTACTACGGAGTTCGGTGGCTGTGTCATGTTTGAAACCTCGCCGAGACATGGTCATGAACCGATGCATGAACTATCATCTTACATATTTCGGTTACGTGGCAAAAAGCGATTAACTGCGATATAAAATACAATCCGGACAAAGGTTGCCGCAGCAAAACATCTTTTTCTGCGGCACATAAAAACGATGCCGGAATACATATAAATGTTCTTCCTGCCGTACGAAAATGGTTTCACAATGAAGCTGCTTGCCACGCATTGAAAGGCTTGCGGCTTTTTTTATTAAGAGGGAAAGCTTACCATCATCATTTGGTGCCGGATGATAATGGATATATATAAAGGGGATTCCTGTGAACTTTTTTATCGAAGCTTGGGTAATTTCATCATTATCTAATAGATGCACAATAAATTGATGCCAAATTTGGTTTAAATCCATCGTTTGTTTGGCTCCCTTCACAGTGTGTATATTCATAATAGTGAGAGAATTTTGTTTATAATCTTTTTTTCTTGGTTGAAAGTAAAGATTCTGCTATGCTACACTTAGTTAAAACCTTTATAAAAGGGAGTTATTGATATGCTTGGAGCGAGACAGGGAATCATCGTCTATTTACATACATTGAAACAAGCCAAAATGCTTAGGAAATTTGGAAATATCCATTATGTTTCAAAAAAGTTGAAATATGTCGTGCTTTATACGAATATGGATGAAGTGGAACCACTGGTGGAAAAACTGAATAATTATTCGTTCGTTAAAAAGGTGGACCTTTCTTACAAGCCTTTTTTGAAGGTGGAGTTCGAAAACTCCAAACCGGATAAAGCGAAAGAATATGATTATAAAATGGGAATTTGAAAAAAGCTGACTCATGCGGAGTCAGCTTTTTCATTTTCAGGGCAGCAACATCTTTCAACCTAATGGCGGCAGATATCTATTCATTCGCAAAATGCCGATTAAGTGCTGGTAGTATAACTCGATTTCTGCAAAGACCACCGAAGGTTTCACGTCGATTTCAATAATTGGCCTATCCAGTTCCTCAGCCAAGTTCTCAAAAAGCTCATAGCGTTTGTTTTTGGTGGCATTTGGGTTAGGGATACCTTCACGGCAAATGTAAAGCGGCTGGAATTTCCCGGGATCTGTGGGCTCCATGACGATGACCAATGACGTTACCTTTTTATCATTTATAGTAGTATGCATGGCCAATAGCCTTGCAACTCGATGTTTCTGATTGCGGCCTACTTCCAGCAACTCATATATATCGGAATATCCTTGTCCAATTTCAATAAAACGTTGAATCAATTAAACCTCTCCTAACTAACTAACTTATTATTCATTACTTTATCATTATCCCTCATAAAAGAGAAGGACAACTTCATTGACGAATCATGACAAAGGAAATTGGGAATAAGTGGTTTATCAATAAAAAAAAGCCCTGCAAAAATATGCAGGGTCCTTCTATGTCTAACTAAGGACCAGAAGGCAAAGGGAGAGGAGAAACCGGAGGAAGAACTTATGGGGAAACGTAAGCCTTCTCCGCGGTTGGCAACAACACCTAAAAAGGAATGTTGTTATTCACATTATTGCCAAAAACCATTTTATTATTCAAGATGTAAAAGATTTATAAAAAGAATGGATATCTTCTATCCGTGGTACGAAATGATATGTTCTTTTCATCATGGAAATGAAGGCAAATGGGTTTAAATATTGGCTAGCTTTTTCTAATATGTTAGGATAGGAAAGTAACAGAAATTTGTCATAAAATGTGGTGAGAATGATGAGGGTCGTTTCCGGAATTTGCAAAGGAAGACCACTTAAGGCTGTACCGGGTACAGGAACCCGGCCGACTACTGATAAAGTCAAGGAATCCATTTTCAACATGATTGGTCCTTATTTCGAAGGAGGGCTGGTCCTCGACTTGTTTGCCGGAAGCGGTGGACTGGGAATTGAAGCGTTAAGCAGAGGCATGGATAAAGCCATATTTGTCGACCGGGATTTTAAAGCAAATCAAACGGTTAAGGCTAATTTGGAACTATGCAAGTTTTCAGACCGTGCAGAAGTTTATAAAAATGATTCAGAACGTGCATTAAAGGCTTTGGTGAAAAGGGAAATGACTTTTGAATTGATTTTTCTTGATCCACCTTATAAGAAACAAAAGCTAGTCGAGATTCTTGAAGAAATACATAAATACCGATTGCTGAACGATATGGGATATATTGTTTGTGAGCATGGCCATGATGTTACTTTGCCAGAAAAAGTTGGTGACTTTACCGTTAAGAGAAAAGAAGTTTATGGCGTCATTGCCGTTACGATTTATCAATGGGGAAACGTACACGAACAGGGGGAACTATGAATGTCCAAAATAGCGATTTGTCCGGGGAGTTTTGATCCAATAACATTTGGTCATCTTGATATCATTCAAAGGGGAGCGAATGTTTTTGATGAGGTATATGTGGTCATCGTGAACAATTCAGCGAAAAATTCTCTTTTTACAGTGGAAGAGAGACTGGAACTGATTACTGAAGCGACTGCCCATATGCCGAATGTTAAAGTGGATTTCTATCAGGGATTGACGGTCGACTATGCTGAAAGCGTTTCCGCGAATGCCATCATCAGGGGATTGAGGGCGACTTCTGACTTTGAATATGAAATGCAGGGAACTTCGATGAACCGATTCCTTAACAATAAAATAGAGTCATTCTTTATCATGACGAAAAATCAATATTCTTTCTTGAGTTCAAGTATCGTGAAAGAGGTTGCAAAGTATGGCGGGGATATTTCTGAACTAGTGCCAAGTGTCGTCCAGAAAGCTCTGGCCAAAAAATACGAGGAACTGAAAGGATAGAAAAAAGAGCATTGCCAACGGGCAATGCTCTTTTTTGGTTTACGAAAGGCCTTTGAATAGCCTTTTGGTAAATATGATGATGTATAGGATCAAAAATACGAGTGTTAGAATGGGACCTATATCAAGCATGCTTTGATATAGGGAATTCGCGTGTTCACCGGATCCGCTGACCGGGAATGCGTTTATCGGGCTGCCGCTGTACATTTTGCCTTTATAGAAAGGTTCCCAAAGCAGGATGGTRATAATGGATGCAAGAAGGCCATGTGCAATCCTGGCCAGAAAAAAGGGAGTGAAACGAATGTCCGTTGCGGCAATGATGCTGGCAACTTGCGCTTGGATGCTGAACCCGTTGAAAGCTAAGATGAAACTTGTCATCACGGTTTGCTGAAAGAGTGTCGCCTCTTCGACCGTACTGGTTAATTTTGAACCTAGAGTCATTTCAAACATGCCTGATATGAAGGGAAGGCTTAAGGAGTCCGGGAAATTAAAAATATGTAGAATTCCTCCGACCCCAGATGCTAGCAATCCGGTGATGTTCATATGAAATAAAAGCTTGTTCACCACAGAAAAGAGAATGATGAACCCCCCGATCATCAATAGGGTTTGGATGGATGAGAGTACCGCATCTCCAAGTAAACTGCCAAATGGCCTTGTTTCTTTTATTCTGGTACGATGCATTTGACCAAAGGCTTGTCTTATGGAGGGGAGCTTGGTCATTACTTTTGCATGGGATTTTTCTTCTTTCCAACGGTAAAAACGCATGATGATGCCTACACAAATATTTCCTAGGTAGTGGGAAAGGGCAAGGATGATCCCTAAATGAGGGTTGTGGAAAAAACCAACGGCAACGGCAACGAATAGGAACAATGGATTGGATGAATTAGTAAAACAAACGAGTCTTTCAGCTTCAATGCGGGTCAATTGTTCTTCTTGACGAAGCCTTACAGTGAATTTCGCCCCGGCTGGAAACCCTGATGCAAGTCCCATCGCCCAAACGAAACCTCCCACTCCTGGTACACGGAATAGGGGACGCATAAATGGTTCGAGCATGACACCAATGAACCTGACAACCCCAAAACTGATTAATAACTCCGAGAAAATCAAGAAAGGCAGAAGTGAAGGGAAAACAATTGTCCACCAAATATTCAGTCCGCCTTTGGAAGCTTCAAAGGATTCTTGGGGGAAGATGATCAAGCCAACTGCCATCATCGTGACGGAGGTAGCTAACAGTACTGTTTTAGATTTTGATTTTAGCAAAATTCAGCCTCCTCTTGAAGGTTACTAAATAAGGGCAGTTCGTTTCGTATATAATAAAATATGAACTTCTTTTTCTCGAAAAGTAAGCGCATGATGGAATAAGGATTGTACCGACATGTAAAGAGGGATGATCCGCTCAATGGAATATATCTGCCATGCTTGTTTCACTGTCAATATAAATAATATGCTTCTATAAATCCGTTTAAGACCATAACTTTGAATGAGTGTTATTTCAATATTTTGAACTAGTTAAAGCGGGAGGGATATCTTTGTCGAAACCAAAAGTCGGGCTTGCACTTGGGTCAGGAGGAGCTAGGGGGTTTGCACATATTGGCGTGATAAAGGTATTGCAGCAAGAAGGCATTCCGATAGATATGATTGCTGGAAGCAGCATGGGAGCAATGGTTGCAGCCTTTTATGGAGCGGGGTCGGATATTGAGAGGCTGTATAAGTTGTCCCGTGCATTTAAGCGGAAGTATTATTTGGACTTCACCATACCTAAGATGGGCTTCATTTCGGGTAAGCGGACAAAGGATTTAATCAGGGTATTTACATATGGCAAGAAATTTGAAGAACTTGATATTCCTGTGGCGGTGGTAGCCACTGATATAAAAACGGGGGAAAAGGTCATTTTTCAGGAAGGTCCCATCGCACCGGCTGTAAGGGCAAGCATCTCCATTCCCGGGATTTTCATTCCCGAAAGAATCGGAAACAGACTGCTTGTTGATGGCGGCGTAGTTGACAGGGTTCCTGTTTCAGTTGTGAAGGATATGGGAGCAGACATCATAATTGGTGTGGATGTAGCTCACGTGAAACAGGATATGGAGATAAACTCCATATATGACGTCATCATGCAAAGCCTCGATATCCTGCAAATGGAGCTGGTTAAAAGCAGGGAGTTTGCTTCAGACGTCATGATACGCCCCAGGGTTGAGAAATACAGCTCGAAATCATTTACAAACGTACAGGAAATAATTAGTATTGGAGAAGAAGCAGCAAGAGGTAAGATTGATCAAATTAAGCAGAGCATTGTTACTTGGAAGGAGTCCTTTGAAGATGAGCCGTAAAACGTATGTACGCACTTTCCTGGTGGTGGCTATACTTCTCATAGCATCAGCCCTTTATTCCCTACCTTTTTATGTATCGAAACCAGGAATGGCTAAAGAATTGGAGCCAATCATTGAGGTATCCGGGGGAGATGAAGCAAAAGGAAGCTTTATGTTAACCACTGTAAGGATGGGCCGGGCAAATATATATTCCTACATGATGGCGAAGTGGAGCAAATATCAGGAGCTTTATCCGGAATCCTCCATCAGAAGCGAAGATGAAACAGATGAAGAATATAATATCAGGCAGCTCCACTTAATGGATGGTTCTAAAAATAATGCCATTAAGATCGCATATGAAAAAGCAGGGAAAGAAGTCGAATACGAGTACCTGGGTGTATATGTTTTGGACGTGCTAAAAGGAATGCCTGCAGCAAAAGAGCTGAAAGCGGGCGATCAAATCATTCAAGTTGATGATGTTAAATTCAAGTCTGCACAGGAATTCATGGATTATATTAACGAAAAGAAGGCCGGAGATGAAGTTAAAATCGTTTATAAGCGGGAAGAGACGGAGAAAACGGCCGTTCTTTCATTGCAGCCTTTTAAAAATGATCCAAATAGGGTAGGAATCGGCATTTCGCTGGATGACAATCGAAGAGTGAACACAAAACCGGCAATTGCCATAGATTCAGAACATATAGGCGGTCCTTCGGCTGGTTTAATGTTTTCGTTGGAAATTTATAATCAATTAACGAAAGGCGATCTTACAAGTGGATATGACATAGCGGGTACGGGCACGATGTCTGATGATGGGACAGTCGGTCCAATTGGCGGAATCCAACAGAAAATTGTTGCAGCCGATAAGTCTGGAGCCGAGATATTCTTTGCCCCGAATGAAAACGGAGCAGCGGGTTCGAATTATGAAGATGCACTCATTGCAGCAAAGGATATTGACACTGACATGAAGATCGTGCCGGTTGACAACTTTGAAGATGCAGTAGCCTATTTAACGAAGCTAAATGGAAAAGGAAAATGAAAAAAAGCGCAGGCAGTCATCTACTGTCTGCGCTTTTTTTCATGATTAGCTTTTTACACTTAAGGATGAAAACGGCCAAGCTTGAATCCCTTTTCATATGAAAATGATGGGAGATTCATATTCACGTTTCATCAATGCAGCTTGATGCGGCTCGGGCAAGCCCAGGGCATACACCTGTGCTGCTCGCAAGTCCGAATCGATGTCCTGCTTCCGATAGGAAGAAAGTTTAGAGATGAGAGGGAGGGGCAAGCCTTTTTTTACAGAACGAAGATATTCTTGCCCCCGGCCATTCATGCCAAGAAGTCTGATATAGGCCGGTTGGTCATTATGAATTACCTGTTCCTTGAATGTATGCGTCAATATATGGACACACACCCGCTGCAGCCGTGTCCATGTGTAGCGTTTTGTCTTCAGCGCTGCCATGAATCCAGAAAAGCTCGAAGATTGTTTGGCCATCTCCTTCATTCGGTGCTCTATGCCTTCCTCAACTTCGTATATTCCTGCCAATTCGGTTAAAGAGGAAGAAAGGATACGGTATTTCAACATGGGCCAATACATTTCCCAGTCATGCAAGGCATGGTAGCGCGTTAAATATTGCTCAAGGCCACTCATCGTCGCTTGAGGAATATAACTGGAAACAGAATGTAATTCCTGGTGTTCATGGATGGCTTTACGTATCCCCGTTGCGCTGGCAATAGGGTCTTTGGACAACTTTGTTTCATGGTATCCTGCAGCGACCCTTTGAATCGTATAAGGGCGAATGGAGTAGCCGTTTGAAAGGGCAGCACTTACATATTCTTTTCCAAGGATATTATTCGGCTTCGTTAAATCCAATGCCGCATCACCATGGATGATCGAACGATAAGCCTGGGCAGCACTTGACGGATAACTATTACCGGCATCCATGGCCGATTTGATTGCGGCATCGAATGCAGCGGAATTTTCCGAAAGGATTCTGTGAGCGATGATGAATGGTTCAATTTTGCCATCCTCGCTTCCGAAGCAAAAGGAGTCACAGCCTAGCGATTCCAAAAGAGCAATAGATCCTTTTGCAAATATTTCAGCCTTCTGTGTCGCGAAAGCATATGGCAGCTCAATGACAAGATCAATGCCGCCATTCAAGGCCATTTCGGCGCGTGTCCACTTGCTGACGATAGCGGGCTCGCCACGCTGTAAGAAGGGCCCGCTCATAACAGCGACAACGACATCTGCCCCTGTTTTTTCTCTACTTTCTCTTGCATGTAAAACATGTCCATTGTGAAAAGGGTTATATTCGACTACTAAACCGCAAGCTTTCATTCGTTCACCTCGGAGAAAAACTTTGTATTTTATCAACTTAGTGCTAAAATAGTATTTCAAGTAAAATTACTATAAGTAATCGTCTGGATTTTTTGTTAGAAATGATTCATAAAACTTAGACAATCAGTTAGGATGACTACATTAT
>NZ_JBFUIQ010000152.1:0-8034 GCF_056401795.1 Peribacillus sp. P4_D6 | reverse complement strand
GGTGGAAGCATGGTGACATGTGGAGCTGACTGATACTAATAGATCGAGGACTTAACCAACGCTTTTTAAAAAATGAAATACCTTCTTATTATCTAGTTTTGAAGGAACAACGTTCCTTTTATGTTTGGTGGCGATAGCGAAGAGGTCACACCCGTTCCCATTCCGAACACGGCAGTTAAGCTCTTCAGCGCCGATGGTAGTTGGGGGTTTCCCCCTGTGAGAGTAGGACGCCGCCAAGCAATTTTTATCACATCAATTAGGATTCATAAACCCGTATAAACAGGTTCAAATCCTATCTACGCATCTAAACCTTAGGATTATCCTAAGGTTTTTTTGTATAAATTCCACAATTCGTTGGAAAGGCTTATTAATAGCATGATTTTGGTAGGGGGCTTCTCGAATGACCAGTAAAGAAGAAATCCTGGACAATAAACAAATTCTTCATTCTTTTGCGAAATGGTTAATGGGTCAAAATAAATCCGATGGTACGATTAAAACCTATGTGGGAGTCATCTCCCAGTTTCTTCAATGGTTTAAAGATGAGGCGGAAGAGATTGAAAAATTCCACGTCCAAACCTATTTAGACGATATGGAACAGTCAAACAAGAGTGGAGGAACGATTGAAAAACATTATTCAGCCATTACCATGTTTTCCAGGTTCCTTGATAAACCCGAAATCGTCCTCAACATCGATCGTAAAGCAAAGGAAAAGAAAGAAGATCCGCCAAAAGCCCTGAACATGCTTGAGCAAGCTGCTCTCCTAAAAGAAATCGAGGCCTCTGGGCATTTCAGGAATATTGCTATTGTCTACACAATGATTCATACGGGTATCCGGGTGTCCGAACTTTGTGATTTGAACCATAGTGACATTCAAAAAGAGGGAGAAAGGCAATATATCCTCATTCGGGATTCAAAAGGTGATATAGACAGGAAGATTCCACTCTCCATGACTGCTAGTGAAAAGATCAAGGCATACAAGGAATTTTTAAATATGGAAACGGAAGCCATCTTCATATCCAGTGTGAATCAACGCATAACGCCAAGGTCCGTGCAATATATGTTGACTAAATATAATACGACTCCCCATAGGCTGCGGAATACGTTTTGCCAAACATTAATCGATAAGGGGATAGACCTTCAAACCGTTTCAAAATTGATGGGGCATAAAGATTTGAACATGACCAAACGTTATATAGGAGAAGGAAAAGAAGAATTGGAATCAGCCATTGAAAATACTTTTGATAATTTGTAGGATTGGGAATACTTAACGATATACAAGAAGTTTTCCTTCATAAGTTCCAATAGCACGGGGAATTTAATGCTGATGATTTAAAAATAGCATTTCTTTTATAGTTGTACAGATTAAAATGACTAGGAATTTTTAAGACGAAGATCTCTTTTGGTGAATGCCACCCAAAACAACCCTTTGGTAGCCAAGAGGGTTAATTAGAAGGAATTTATTCTTTACCTAGGGTAGACTAGAAAACATCATTGGACTTCTTATTCTACAATTTAGGGTTGCAGGGTAGTTTCTCTTAGTAGTTTCTCGGCATCAATTATACAAGCACCCTTGTCATGTAGGTATTCAATTGAGATACTCCTTTTTAATGCTGTTTGTTCAATTAATCTAATTTCATGCTGCATAGCACCAGACAAGATTCCATTTTCAATGTTCTTATTTATTTCATAATAAAATCCTGCCAATAATTCTAACGGTAATTCATCGTAAAGGGAACTTTTTTTGATCTTCATAAAGTACCTCCTCATTCTACAATTAAACTAGCATACATATTTGTAATAAAAACATAAGGGATCTTAAGGGGAGCTTTTAAGCTAGGGAAACCCTGAATTTGACCGATACAGAGTTTTTTGTATTTGAAAAGTATGATTGATGAATCACTGTTTCCTATTCGGAAGAAGCTATTCTTTCTATGTACTGTTCCGGGTATTGGCCCCACCTACGCCAGATACTATGACGGCCACGCATGCCATCCAACCTATTATTATCATAAAAGAAAGCGCTTACATTGTCAAGAATTTCATTTGGAAATTCGAGCAAAAACCTCTTGGTATGATAAAAGGATGACAGGCTGATAGGATGAAGGGGCTAAAATTAACAAAATCAGCAGATTTATTATTTTAATAATATCCAAAAAAGAAAATGTTGTATTTCACAAAAATGGTTGAGCGCCGTTTAAAGCTAAAAAATTTCCGAAATGGTCTGTATAGCATTGTTACACCCGTTCGTAAAAGTTAGAAAAACATTTACGAACGCTTTTGATAGAATAAGAGAGAGAAAAGTAGATGAAGGAGTAAAAAAATGGATGTCCGTAAATTTGGATACATAAGAGTGAGTAGCAAAGATCAAAATGAAGGACGACAACTTCAGGCCATGTTGGATAATGTTCTTAAAGAACGTGATATCTAGATCTTTACAGGATGGTCCGATCGATTGAACCAGTTGTGTGGCTTTGATGATTCTTGGATTCAGCGGTGGCAAAATCAGTCTACGAACGCACAAAATCTAAAAATCCAGGAATGGAAAGGGAGCTATAGATTTTTTATTTAACCGTAGGTCAATAAAATTCGAAAAGCCCATCCTCAGCTGGATGGGCTTTTCGAATTTTATAATCCCCAAAGTCTATAACACGATTTGTGAGTAGGTATAATCTATAATATGGTAAAAGTCAACTTTTCAATATCGTTAGTAAAGAGCTGAGTTTGTTTAAATTCAAAAATGAATTATGGGCATTTTGATGAATCCCCTATAGAAAGGCATTATTTGCGAATAAAATTCATTAATGAATTGACTGATGTTAATAATAAGCGATTTTACATTAAAATGGGTCTTGGCATGCTAGTTGCATAATAATAGTTATAAATCAAACATGCACGATATGAAATTCGTTTATGTGCGGAGGGATAAATGGTGCGAAAAACGATAAATAAACCATGGGAGCAATGGTATGTTGAAAGATTGAAATCTATGAAGCTACCGGAAATATCCGTCTATTCACTGCTTGATATAACAGCAAGTAAGTTTCCACACCATACAGCCATCATTTATGAAGACCAGTCCATGGATTATAAGAATCTTAAAATGCAGGTAGACAAACTTGCAGGTAAATGGAGAGAAATGGGCTTTGTTAAAGGTGAACGGATTGGACTGATGATGGCCAACCACCCTTATTTCATAATCAGTTATTATGCTGCCCAGGCACTGGGTCTGTTGGTTGTACAAATTAATCCCATGTATAAACCGCGGGAACTATTGCAAATATTAATAGACTCGGATACCAAGAATATTGTATTTGACCAAACGGCCGCAAATACAATCGAAGAAACGAAGGCGATATATGAATTTGATGTATGCATTGATGCGGAAAATGATCAAAATGGCTTTTATTCCCTTAAAACGATGATTGAAACAGGGGATGCGATTAAGAAGCCCGTAGTGATAATCCCGCATGAAGATACGGCAGTCATCCAATATACTGGCGGCACCACTGGGAAGATGAAGGGTGTCATGCTTACTCACCATAATTTAACCTCAAATGTTGTGCAGAGCTTTGAAATGTATGGTGATTCCCTGAAACCTGGCGAAGAAATCGTTTTGGCAGCTACGCCTCTTTACCATGTTTATGCCATGACGAGTGCAATGAATCTAGGTATCTATATTGGAGCTGCCATCCTCTTATTTCCTAAATTCGAACTTGAAGATGTACTTGCAAAAATAAAAAAGTACCGTCCGACTTTCTTTCCGGGAGTTCCAAAGATGTATAACGCTTTCGTCAATCATCCAGGAATTGAAAACTATGGACTGGATTGTTTAAAAAGTTGTTCTTGTGGATCGGCGCCCCTGCCGGTTGAAGTAATAAAGCGATTTGAGGGGCTGACCGGTGCCAAAATCGGAGAGGGTTTCGGTTTGTCTGAGGCTTCACCTTCCACTCATCGTAATCCGCCTTTCGGAAAAAGGAAAATAGGAAGCATTGGCATCCCTTTTCCAGGCACGGACTGTATGATCATTGACGATGAAAATAATGAAGTGCCTAACACATGCGTCGGGGAGTTGCTCATAAAAGGCCCGCAAATCATGAAGGGTTATTGGAATAACGAAGCCGAAACCMAAAAGGCCTTACAGAATGATTGGCTATATACTGGCGATCTTGCTGTGATGGATGACGAAGGATATTTCTATATTGTCGGCAGGAAAAAAGAAATGATCATCGTCGGCGGATTCAATATTTACCCGCAGGAGGTAGAAGGGGTTCTGTATGAACATCCGGCCATTAAAGAAGCAGCTGTGGTCGGCATCCCACATAAAGAAAAAGGAGAAATAGTGAAAGCATTCATCGTACCTAAAGAAAGCGCTTCCGTGGATCTTGAAGAAATAGAAGGATATTGCTATTCCCAAATGACCCCTTATAAAGTACCAAAAGTATTTGAATTAAGAAAAGAACTTCCGCGTAATACAGTGGGTAAACTATTAAAAAGATTGTTAGTTAAGGAGGAATTAGAAAAGGGTTGAAAGTGGGGGAGTGTGATTTCAACCATCTAAGTTGAACCTTACGTTGGATGGTATGCCAGTTTGTAAACAAAAATAAAGAAGAGGAGGGATTCATATGCGTTGGGTTGTTCTCATTCTATTATTCTTTGGAGCCGTCATCAATTTTGCAGATAAATCGATCGTGGGCCTCGCAGCTGTTCCCATCATGAAGGAATTCAATCTTACCTATGCAGAGTGGGGCTTTGTTGGAAGCAGTTATTATTGGCTTTACCCAGTAACAGGGATTTTTGGGGCAGCATGGGCTGATCGGCTGGGGGCTAAAAAAGTGCTGGGGTTCATCATGCTGACATGGACCGTTTTGCAATTCGGCGTTTTAGCCATTACCGCTCTTCCATTATTAATTCTATACAGGATTTTACTTGGCGCATTCGAAGKGCCTTATAGCCCAATTGCTTACAGTCATGCCGATAAGTGGTTTCCGCCGAAACTGAAAGGTTTTGCCAATTCGGTTGTTGTTGGCGGAGGGACCGTTGGCGCGATGATCGTGGCACCGATCCTCGTATCCTTAATTACGATATTCGGCTGGAAGGTTGCCTTTGCCGCCCTTGGTGCAGCAAGCCTTGTTTGGTTCTTCCTCTTTCAATTTTTAACAAAGGAAAATCCAGTTGAAGTATACGAAAACGTCCAAAAGAAAAAGAAACAAAAACTGGAAAAAATAAAAGTGAAAGACTTTTTGCTGCTACTGGCCTCGCCAACTGCTTTGTTTACTACGCTCGCTTATTTTTCAACGTATATTTTAGTAGTTTGGTTTTCCGTTTGGCTCCCGATTTATTTAGTGGAAGCCGTAAAAATGACTCCAAGTCAAATGGGAACCAGCGTTGCGATAATCGGAGTCGTTTCCGTATGTATTTATATGGGTGTTTCGATGGCGTCCGATCATTTATTCAAGAAGAATCAGAATTGGCGATCATCAAGGGTATTCGTCGTTGCGGGCGCCATGATTCTTGGTGCATTGTTCTTTTCCTCAATCATGATATTTCAAAATCCAATCTGGGTGATAGTCGCCATGTGTTTAGCAAAGGGTCTTACATACGCCATTTTACCAATTGGACCAACGATCATGATCAATGAAATGCAGGAGCGGGGGGGATTGATGACAAGCATCTTAACATCATCAGGAAATCTAGCGGGAATTGTTGCACCTCTATTAACTGGCTATATCATAAGTCTAGCTGGAGGAAATCAACTATTGGGTTATAACCTATCGATATTGTTCATGGCCATCCTTGTCCTGGCTTTTGGCATCCTGTTTGCGATATTCGTTAAACCGGCCGGGAAACTTAAAAATAAAAGTTCGGATAACTTTGACCTTAAGTCCTCATAAGCAGAGTCGAACCTGCTTACATTCAATGAAACTAGTGAAGAGAAGGAATGCCTTCAAATAATGGCGTGAATAAAAGGAAAAGGAGCGGATTGGACATGAATAGAGAAGCCGTCATAGTTTCTGCAGTTCGAACAGCAATTGGAAAACAGGGAGGTGCACTTGCATCTGTTCCTGCCCACGTATTTGGAGCAGAAGTGATGAAAGAAGCCTTGAAACGAGCGAATCTAGAACCTCGTATGGTAGATGATGTAATCATGGGGAATGTGTTAAGCGGGGGTGGAAACATTGCCAGGTTAACTGCACTGGAAACGGGCCTCTCGATTCATCTTCCGGGTCTGACTGTCGACCGTCAATGCGGCTCGGGAATAAATGCTGTCAACTTGGCTGCACAAGCGATCAGGGCTGGCGAAGGCGATGTCTATATCGCCGGTGGGGTCGAGAGCATGAGCAGGGCGCCATACTTGATGGACCGACCGGAAAAACCATACAGTGCAAAGCCGCCGCAGTTCAGAAAGTCCAGGTTGTCCCCTAAAGAGATTGGTGATCCCCCGATGGGAATCACGGCTGAAAACTTAGCGGGAAAATATGAGGTCAGCAGGGAAGAACAAGATGCCTTTGCTCTACAAAGCCAAAAAAATATGGCCAGAGCCGTGGAAGAGGGCCGGTTCAATGAACAGATTGTGCCTATTCACATTCCCGTCAGAAAAGGTGACGATATCGAATTTAAATTGGATGAACATCCTCGACCGCAAATAACGAAAGAAGGGCTAGCCAAATTATCGCCTGCATTTCTGGAAGGCGGGTCCGTGACTGCAGGCAATAGTTCGGGATTGAATGATGCCGCATCAGCATTGGTCATCATGTCGAGGGAAAAAGCGGTGGAATTGGGGATTAAGCCTTTAGCGACGATCAGGGCACAGGCAGTTGCAGGGGTAGATCCAAATTATATGGGAATAGGACCTGTTCCCKCTATAAGAAAGGTAATGGAGAAATCAGGACTTTCCTTAAATGAAATGGACATCATTGAGTTTAATGAAGCATTCGCCGCTCAAGTCATTGCTTGTAATCGGGAGCTTGATATGAATCTAGCAAAAGTGAATGTGAACGGGGGAGCCATTGCACATGGACACCCACTTGGTGCGACGGGTGCCATCCTCATTACGAAAGCGGTTCATGAATTGAAGCGTTCTGCCGGAAGGTTCGCCCTTATTACAGCTTGCATTGGAGGCGGACAGGGAATTGCTACGATAATTGAACGTGAAGGCTGATTTTATATGTGTGTTTACAAAAAAACAATGAATTTAGCACAGCATTCAGACCTAAATGCCCTACTTGTCGATGGCTACTATACATGAACAGAACTAAGGAGGAATAAACTCATGACCATCACTTTAACCAAGGAAATGCAGCAAATGAAGGAAATGATCCGTAATTTTGTTGAAAGGGAAGTGGAGCCCTTCGCCATACAAATTGAAGAAGAAGATGCCATCCCAGAGCATTTGGTGGAAAAAGCGAAAGACCTTGGCTTATTCGGGATAAGCATTCCCGAACAATACGGTGGAATTGGCTTAAATGCGGTGGGAAAGGCTACCGTTTTAGAGCAGTTAGGAAGGACCCATAATGGTTTCGTTTCATTAATAAGCGCTCACACCGGGATTGGCAGTACAGGTCTGGTTAAGCTGGCATCCGAGCATTTGAAAAATAAATACTTGCCTGAAATGGCAGCAGGCACGAAAATTGGCGCCTTTGCTTTATCTGAACCCGGAGCGGGATCGGATGCAACCAATTTGGCAACGAATGCAGAAAAGAAGGGTGATTACTGGGTGATGAACGGGACGAAACATTTCATCACGAATGGGCCGATAGCTGATGTTTATACCGTATTCGCTTTAACGGATAAAGATAAAGGAGCAAAGGGAGGGATTACCGCTTTTTTAGTGGAAAGAGACTTTCCTGGTTTGACTGTCGGCAAAAAGGACAAAAAAATGGGATTAAGAGGATCATATACCTCACAGGTCATTTTTGAAGATTGTATCATACCTGAAGAAAATGTAATCGGCGAAGTTGGAATGGGATATATTTCTGCACTTAAAATTTTAGGTGAAGGGCGAGTAGGATTGGCTGCAAGAGCAGTGGGTTCAAG
>NZ_JBFUIQ010000151.1:0-8161 GCF_056401795.1 Peribacillus sp. P4_D6 | reverse complement strand
TTCTTCAAACGCATAACATCTGTCAATGATCACTTTTAACTTCCCTGCTTCAACAAGCTCCTTGAGGAAGTTTAGAGCTTCGGGAGTTTCTGGTGAATTTTGACTCAATATCAGCTTCTTGCCGGTTGTCAATTTAGTCCATAGCATTCGAACACCAGGTACCGGTACAGTGACATTTAGATAGGTTCCGTCCTTCTTCAACGATTTCATACAAGCTGAAAACGTACTCTTGTTTACCGCTTCAAAGATAACATCATAGGTCTCACCATCTCTGGAAAAATCCTCTAAAGTGTAATCGATGACCTTATCGGCTCCAAGAGATTTTACCAATTCTACATTCGCGGTACTGCAAACCCCTGTAACTTTTGCTCCGAAATACTTGGCAATTTGTACTGCATAACTTCCTACACTCCCTGAAGCACCATAGACAAGAACCTTTTGACCACTCTGAACGTTAGCTTTTCTAAGATAAAATAATGCTGTACGTGCCCCGATTGGAATGGCTGCGGCTTCCTCAAAAGATATATTATTAGGTTTTATGGAAACGGGCCCGTCTTCACGCAAGCACTTATACTCGGCATAAGCACCATAGCCCACTTGGGAAGCGGCAAAAATCTGGTCACCTGCTTTAAACAGCTTGACATCTTTGCCCACTGACTCAACTTCTCCAGATAACTCCAAGCCCAATATGGTTTTCTTGGGACGTCTTAATCCCATAATAATCCGAGCTGGCAGCCAAACAGAGAGTGGAACTGTAAAGCTCCGTGACCGAATATCCCCCATTGTTACCGTTGCCGCTTTTACTTTTATCAGTATTTCATTCTCCTTAGGATCCGGTTTTTCTACCTCTTTCAAATGAAGAACTTCAGGGGGACCGTACTTGGTGTACACGATTGCTTTCATTAATCCTCCTCCATTTCGTTATATTCACTTAAAATGCACTAACCTTCAATAACTGTACTTGAACTATCCTGCTCCATTCGTTGAATGAAGAATACCGATTTGTAGAAATGGAAAATTGATTATTCCGGATACATACTCTACAAAAAGCAATCAACATTTGAATAATATCTTTAAACGCGTTTACATTTTAGCTTACTCGCCTTCATTTATCTTCATGCCTCTAATAAGAACTCAGCACCTTAGGACGTGTAAACTCAAATGACGATAAGTACCCCCCTGAGCATTTCCTGGCTTTATCCCACACATATTAATCTATCTTCATCTTTTGTATGGGCAGTTCTAACATTTTTCGCAGGAGAAACTGTGTTCTAAGAATATGGTTTTATTCCTATTTTCAACGGGTCAAACTGGCTAAAGATCTCTCGGCATCGTATGACATAATAACCGGATCACCCGTAAACTTTTTTTAATGAAGATTTACTCCAATTTATATTTCCATATCAATTCCTATTATTATAAGAAAAAATCCATTCGTTTCTGAATGGATTTTAATCAATCGCTTGCTCCCTGATGCTTAAAATTAAAATGTAATGGCCCTCGTACTTGCTATCAATCTATAACGGTTTTGGATTGACTTTGATCTAAAACCCAGGAATATATAAGCCTCTCTGTCCATTAAGCATTTATATGATGTTCAGCATATACTATTAGTCTGAATATCGATACATAAAGTTCATTATGCTTTTAATTGTCTTACCCTACACGATTATACTTTCATGATTTAGATTCAATAAAAGCAGCAGCTCCCGCAACAGCAAAGACCAATAGGATTGGAAAAGCGGCAGGTAAATAATAATAAATAAGTACAGTAATGACGGAACACCAAAACCCTACACACCAATAGCAACTTAAAAGCGAACCTATGAAATAACGAAGTCCCGATCCTTTTATTTCAATGATTTCCTCCAGTTGTCCAGAGGCATTTTCTTGGATGGTGGCAGTCAAAAAAGGTTTTCTGATGAATGAAGTGATATCGTCAAATACAATTAAATGAGTTAACCGGAAGGTAGCCAATATTAAAATAAAAAAATCAAGCCATTCAATAGCCAATACCTATTCACCTCCTAATCTTTCTTTTAAGATTTTATGATTAGAATTTTGATTATATAAATATACATTTATAAATTCATAATATTTTATTAGCCCATTTTCTAAGAAAAATGTACCCATAAAAAGATATCCCCATAGTATGTTAATGTGTTCAAAACCTGATACTGAAGGGAAAGATGTTTGATGAAAAAAAGGAACGTCAAATCTATTCAGGGCCGACAAGTGGTACCGAACCCCATCGGACCTGAATGTATTCGAGTTACTAAAGTATATGACTGGGTTGTTCTAACAAATCGTGACCGCAATAAAGTTCAAATACCTGAGGAATGCTTTGCGGCAATTGAAGATGCACGTCATGATGGTAACACAATAACCGCTACTTGTTCGGAAG
The DNA here is from genome assembly GCF_056401795.1 of Peribacillus sp. P4_D6. Classification (NCBI taxonomy): domain Bacteria; kingdom Bacillati; phylum Bacillota; class Bacilli; order Caryophanales; family Bacillaceae; genus Peribacillus; species Peribacillus sp. P4_D6. The sequence goes on along the minus strand of NZ_JBFUIQ010000151.1, from coordinate 5,757 downwards.
TAGTTGGTACACGAAGCTGTGATTTTATCGGAGCCATTCCAGCTAACATTCCTAGTGTTCCAGGGGCCCAAATTGTTTCCCTTGCCTTCCATGTCCATATCCGCGTTCAATTCTTTTGCAATGGAGAACCACTACCAGGTTGTAATTTCGTAGTACCTGTTAGTTTCATGGATGAAGTTATCCTATGTTTCCCAGAGGGAACAGAAATCAACTGTAATATTTTCGATGTTCAATGTACAGTTGTTTTAAATCAAATGCTTGGTGATATGGTTGTACTTGATGTGACCATGTGTAAAGATGTTCAAGTCGAAGCTGAGGTTAAGCTAGAGGTCGAGGCTAAGTTCTGTGGACCGCGTCCTGTCATTCCAATTGAAGAAGATGGGTTCATTTGCCCAACACCACGATTCCCGCAACAATGCCCAACCTTCTTCCCGACATTGAACTGTGACTGCCAAGGTTCAGCAGACTTTACTGGCGAAGCAACTATTAGTGTAGTAGAAGGCGGTATTGGTGGCCTTACAACAGGACAATTGGATCTCACGGCTCTAGTTTGTGACCAATGTACCCTTTCTGGTAGCAGAATACAAGTTACCTTCCTCGATACACTAGGACCGACACCTATCGGAACACCAGATGCTGATATTGACCAAAGCTTCACGTTTACAGCCACTGACTTTAACCAACCTGTCTGTGATTTAGCTGCAGGAACGCTTACCGTAACAGGTACTGGAACTATTACACCTGCTGGAGGATTACCAGAAAATGCCGGCTTCTCTTTAGCCTTAACTGATTCTGACCCGTCGGGAGATACAGCTACGCTTACAATAACTGGTTCATCTACTGTTGTTATGATTATTCTGACAGAAGGAGCTAACCCTGGATTAGAGGTTGAAGTAGAAGATTGCGATCGTTTTCCTGTATAATAATAAAAACCCGAGGGATATTAATCTCTCGGTTTTTTTTTGTAAAGAAACTTGGAAAGTCTAATTCCATTATTTACTTCAACACTTAGTAAATGTATCCCACATTTTAGGCGACCCATTTATTAATTATTAGGTTACATAAAGATTCATGTTTTCATATTTATAGAGCATACCTATAAAAGGAGAGAAAAAAATGGCATCTGATAAGCTAAGACGTAAAGTAAGAAGAAAATTAGGAATGCCTAACCCGCAGCCCACTCAACAACATCAACAAATCACTCCCTCTGCCCTCCAGGTTCGGCCAGTACGAGCAAAAGGTTGCTGTGGAAAAAACAAATGATTTAAGTTTAAGATCCGGTACTTTTTACATCAACAATCATGTTAGGCTAGAAATGATTTCCCATTGCAAACGAGAACTTCCTTATGAGGCCTGTGGACTGCTTTCAGGGCGAAATGGGGTCGCAGTAACAATTTGGCCTATGGAAAATGTCAATAGGAGCTCTTTTTCCTACTCGATGGATTTAGATCAAATTCGTCATGTATTTGAACTTATCGATAGGAGGAATGAAGAATTCATTGGCATCTACCATTCCCACCCAACAGATGGTGCTTATCCGTCAKAGGGGGATATTGCTTTAAATAACTACCCAGAGGTAGCTCACCTAATTATTTCGTTTGCAAACTCGACCCCTGAATTAAAATGTTTCCAACTAACAGGAAAAAAAGTCTTTCCGATACAATTAAAATTCGTAAACTGAATTTAGTGAATAAGATACTCGCACCTCTTCCTTTTGCATTCAAGGTTGAATCTGCGAGTATTCTTTTATATTATTTCCCTCCAATGATTATATTTTTAATTTTTGTTTTCTTCTTTAAACTGATCATTCCACTTTTTTACTAAGTCGGAAAGTTTGTATTCTTTTCCATCAAGAATAATATCAATAGCATGCCCGAAATCAATGGCAACCTTCTGGGTCAATTTTGCAATTCTTGGAGCTAAAATGGTTGCCGGGATCCCGGCGGAAATTAACGCTATTTCCCATTCCTGATTAGACTGTAGCTCATTTTGTACTCTATTTAACTCTTCATACCCATTTAAACCTATACTGCCAGTAATTTGTACGCCTTGTTCTTTAAAAACGATTTCTGCTTCTTTTGAACGGCGGCCAACAAGAAATACCTTCTTATTACTCAGCCATGGCCATAATGCGCCCTCGTCCAAGAGGCTCTGCATGATCCAAGCACAACAAGCTTTCGAAGGCATGAACTTCAGTTGACCAAGTACAGTTCGAGTTTGTTTTGCCCAAGGATCCAGCCGCCAAGGAGCTATCAAACCAGCAATATCAGTATCCCGCAATGACCTGACCAATTCCCGCCTGATTATCTCTGGTGCATGTGATACTCCCGCATAAGATTCATACCGTTTAAATTCCTGTACAAGTAATCCATTGGCTGGATAGCTTAAATAGCTTATTTCACCGATTCCAAAACGAGCAAGGGAAAAGCCTCTATTCTGTTTTATCGCTTGGTCCAATAATTTTATCACTTTCCTATTATCTAATAAGTATTTCTCAAAGTGATAATTTCCTTCAATCACCCCACTCCCACCCCCGGTTTCCTATGCCATTAAATCTATCACCTTATTGTTTCTTCGTTAATAATAAGGAAATTTGATTGCTTGAACTGATTTCCAGATCTTGTTCTTTAAAAAATACAAAAGCCTCTACACGAATATTGCTGTTTTCTTCAGGTTGAAGGACGCTTATTTGTAAGTTAGTTAAAGATTCTGTTTGCCTAGGGTTTATATTTTTAGATTGAATTGGACATATCCAGGTTTCACCCTTCTCCATTTCTTCAAACCATTCCTCATTCATATATTTCCACCCTTTTGTTTCTTCATTTTTCATGACCCCCAAAGTTTCGGCAACATTGGGCGGCAATATTTGCCCAGATATTTTTATACTTTCTGATGGGCTGGAACGCAGACAGATAACTGGATTCCGCAAAACCTCCGTACCTATATTTTTAATATGAAGATTTCCAATAAGCTTGATTTTGTTACGTTCTTCAAGTTCTTCAATAAAAATATGATAATCTAAAAACACTTCTGCTTCTTTTCTTTTAGTAATAGTTGGTTTCTTTAATAAAAACTTTTTCTTTTCTGGTAAACTTTTTTCTTTTTGCATGGCAGGCTCTAAATTTATCCCAGTATTTTCAGAATGAATAAACATGTTTGAGAAAATTTCAATTGGAACTAATGACAAAACAGATAAAGGTGAGCTTTCGTGAAATCTAGCCAATATTCCTATAGTTATGGACATCGCATATTTCTCACCAAGTTTTCCCCAAAAATCTTCATCCGTAAAAACAGGATACATAATCTGTATATTAATAAAAGGGTTATTTGCGTTTCTGACTACCTCATTAGATTTAAATTTTGTTCCAGTCCTTTTACATTCATATTGAAAAATATCCAATAACTTTTTATTAGCAGATTTTGAATTGTGAACTAATTCAAGAATGGGCTCTTTTATCCCTGGAATTTCAAAGAGTGAAAAGTATACATGAAAATCAGCCCTTTCTGATTCATTCTTTTCATCCATAAGAATCACCTTTGCCCCGCATGCAGATAGGAATGTTTGAATATACTCCAACACCTTCCTTTCTAGAAGGTGCTTTCTAAAGGTGTTATATTTAACATCATAGTCGGATGAAATGACAATCCTTTTACCATGCAATGCAGAACATAATTGTACTTTTTGATTATCAGTATCTGGCTGCACTTCAAAACCCAATTCCCTAAAAAGATAAGTAAATGCCGGGAGAGACTCATAGGGGATGGTTCCTGCCCCCTTATCTCCCACTTCTACTTTAATGTCCATTTATGTATCCCCCTTTTTGTTAATCCTGGTAGCAGCTTTACTATTTAATAGGATTAATTAATACCGTACGGCTCTTTTCCCACAACCCTTATATCACCCAATATTTATAATATGTAAGAGGAATGAAGAAATGATAAAGAATACACTCGGCAAACTCTAATTCCTTGTGTAAGTTTGTGTATACCATATTAAAAGGAAATGTAGTGCCTCCATCCATGTAAATGAATTTTATGAGGGGGATCAAAAAGGTGATAAATATAATCACCTTTTTGAAATACGGTACATATAACTATTATGGAATCATTTATAAAGGGATCAGTATTTGATTAAAACCAGTCACATGAATAGTGAAAAATTGAAATCAAAGATTTTTCGGTCAAGATGATCATTTTATGAGGAGGAATTTTCTTTTGTTTACCATTACCCCTACAATGATTTGGATGTCGCAGTGTTCCTAATCATGAAGCAACACCAACACTCTGACGAACGGTACTCCACACCCATAAAAATCTTGATAAACATCTCCGCATAGGAACTTCTTGGTCATTTACAGTCGCTCAATCTCAACCTGTCTAATTGATTCCTTATTAGTAATGGCTGGAGATTGCGCCTGTTCACACGTGATCAAAAATAAGGAGTGGTTATTTTGTACACAGATGATGAAAAAGCCAATGAAATTCAAAAAAGTAAATTGAATAAAATAACTCCAGTTCAACTTCAGCAAATGATCATTCATCTTAGATCTGAACTTTCCCTATACAAATCAAAAGTTAATGAATACGAAGTCGATTATAGTAAAAAGAAAATAAGAAAACTAATAAAACACAATGAAGAAATGATAAATGAACAAAGAACATATCAAGATCTAATCAATCGGAAGGAACATGAAAGGAAGAGTGCAGAAACCAAGGTTCAGAAGTTGGAAGAAGAAATTAAGAAATATAAGGCTGAACTACAGTACTTTAAAGAATCCAAAACAAACGACGAAAAGAAAAATAACGACATAAAAACTCTTGGAGATAAGAATAAATTATTACAAAGTGAAATTGCTTCTCTTCAAAAGAAAGTTAAAGATTATGAGGCTGCTCAAAAACAATATGTTAAAAATGAGGAATATAAAAGCCACGATGGTTTTCAAAAAATGGCGGATGGGCTTACAGAGGTGAAATCCCTTCTTGCTCCAGTCAATAAAAAAATAACTAACTTAGATGTACAAAGCATAAATTTAGAGATTGAGAAATTAGTTGAGAAAGTTATGTTTTATTTTCACGAGCAAAATATTTTCAAAAATGAAATTCAAGAGTTAAGAGGAACCATTCAATCTCTCAACGAAAAAGAAATGAATTATAAAAATGAAATGAATCAGCTTACTAAAACCATTGATCTTTTATACGATCAAGAAAAGCAATATAAAGTGGAGATGAATCATTTAGAAAAAGCACTTTCAGATAAGGAAGAGCATCACAAAAAAGATATAAAAAAATATAAGAAAGAAATTGATCATTACATTTCAAAGATTAGCCAACTATCCGAACAGGAAGGTCAATATAAATTGGAGATTGAACGTTTAGAARAAGMCCTGATCGAACTTTCCGAAAAGGAAGRGCAGCAGAAACAAGTTATCGAAAACTTTAAACTTGAAATTGAAAATTATACTCAAATGATCGACCACCTATCGGAGCAGGAAAGTCAATATAAGGTGGACATTGCAAATTTAGAACAGATGATTTACGATCTAAAGGAAAAAGAGAACTACCATCAACAAGAAATCGATCAGTTAAATCAAACGATTAGCGATGCATCCCAACAAGAAATTMAATATAAAWYGGAGATTGAAAATTATACCCAAATGATTGGCCACCTATCCGAACAGGAAAGTCAATTTAAGRTGGASATTGCTAATTTAGAACAGATGATTTCCGATCTAAAGGAAAAAGAGTCCTACCATCAAC